>NZ_JCBAJO010000049.1:0-24461 GCF_059772245.1 Cupriavidus sp. R6-3 | reverse complement strand
GATGCGGCCGCGTCCAGGCGGGCGCGCTCGGCCTCGTCGATGTAGTCGAACACCTTGACCACCTTGCTGACGCCGCCGACATTGCGTGCCGTCTCGGTGGCGCGATCGCCCTCGGGACGGGTGACCAGGCCCATCAGATAGACCACGCCCCGTTCGGTGGTGACCTTGGTGGAATTCGACGGCACGCCTTCGGCGGTCATCAGCATCGTCTTGACCTTGCTGGTCACGAAGGCGTCCTGGCTCTGCTGGGCGAACGACGGCGACGACACCACCTCCAGCTCGTTGATGACCTCGCGCGCGTTCGGCAGCCCGCGCACGTACTGCTCGATCTGCTGGCGCAGATTGGCGTCCTTGACCTCGCCGGTCAGCAGCACCTTCTTGTTGAACACGGTGACGTTGACGCGAGCGGCGCCGCTGTAGCGCGTCGCCAGCGTGTTCTCGATCTCGAGCTGCAGGCCGCGATCGACCGCCTGGATCGACGTCGGCCGGCGGTCGGTGGCGCTCATCACGCCGGCCCCCATGGCGCCGGCGATCACCGGGAAGCAGCCGCTCAACTGCGTCGCGGCGGTCAGCATCAGCGTGGCGGTGGCGGCGGCACGGGCGATGGCGGCGAGCCGGCTGGCGCCACGGGCCTGGGCGGGGGCGCGGACCGGCGTCGGTTCAGCGAGCGCGTCGCGCGAAAAAAGCGAAGTCTTCATGCGTTCCTTGCTGTAGCGGTAATGCGAAAGAGGATCGGCAGTCGGCAGGGCGGCCTGCGCCGCGCCGGGGCAATGCCAGTTGGCCGTGCGCCGCAACGCGCATTATGACGGACAGCCTGGCGGCCGCGGCCCCCGGCGAATGCGCTGGTTCGATGTCGATGGCGCCGTCCTGTCATTCCGACTCGCCCGCGCCGAACGCATCGCGCAGCCATTCGAGCCGTCGCGGTCCGATCGCCACCACATCGAGCCGGCAGCGCGGCGCATGGTCCAGCGTCGCCAGATAGTGATTGGCGGCCTGCAGGATGCGCTGGCGCTTGGTCGTCGTGATGCTGGCCAGCGCGCCGCCGAACGCGTCGCTGCTGCGCGAGCGGACCTCGACGAAGACCAGCGTACCGTCGGGCGCGCGCATCACCAGGTCCAGCTCGCCGCCTTTGCAGCGATAATTGCGGACCACCAGCGCCAGACCCTGGCCCTGCAGATAGGCCAGCGCCCGCGCCTCGGCGCGTTCGCCGCGCGCTTTCGACGTGTCCTTCGTCCCGGTGTTCGAAGTGTCTCTCGCCGAATCCCTCGCCGAGTCCTTCGCCAGGTCGCGTGCCGAGCCTCGTGCCGTGGTTTTGAATGTGCGCATCAACGGAAGTTCTCAAGCATGACTGACTGGATCTCGCTGGCAACCGGCCAGTCCTATCCCACCGGCACGCTGTACGTCGTCGCCACGCCGATCGGCAACCTCGCCGACCTGACGCTGCGCGCGCTGCATGTGCTCGGCCTTGCCGACGCGATCGCGTGCGAGGACACCCGCAATACCGGCCAGCTGCTGTCGCGCCTGGGCCTGCAGCGGCCGTTGCTGGCGGTGCACGAGCACAACGAGCGCGAGGCCGGCGTGCGCGTGGCCGAGCGGCTGGCCGCCGGCGAACGCATCGCCTATGTTTCGGATGCCGGCACGCCGGGCATCTCCGACCCGGGCGCACGGCTGGTCGAGGCGGTGCGTGCGGCGGGCCATCGCGTGGTGCCGCTGCCTGGTCCGAGCGCCGCGGTGGCCGCGCTGTCGGTCGCCGGCGAGATGCTCGATACCGGCGCGGGGCGCTTCACCTTCGCCGGCTTCCTGCCCAGCAAGGCCAAGGCGCGCACCGAGGCGATCGCCGCGCTGGCGACGCTCGAGCATGCCTGGGTCGTCTACGAAGCGCCGCACCGCATTGCCGACACGCTGGCCGCACTCGCGCAGCAATTGCCGCCGACGCGCCGGCTGCTGATCGGCCGGGAACTGACCAAGCTGTTCGAGCAGGCCGAGACGATGGCGGTCGCCGACGCGCCGGCCTGGCTGGCGGCCGATCCGGCGCGCGCCAAGGGCGAGTTCGTGCTGGTGATCGAAGGGGCAGGCGCACCGGCAAAGGGTGAGGCGGCGCTGGACGCGAACGCGCAGCGGGTGCTGGCGCTGCTGCTGGAGGAGTTGCCGGCCAAGCGCGCCGCCAAGCTGGCCGCGGCGATCACCGGGGCCGATACCGCGGCGCTCTATGCGATGGCGCTGGCGCGCCGCGAGCAGGAGTAAGACCGGAACGATGCAGACCGGGAAGATGCGGGGCGAAGCCATGCGCGCCGGCATCATGGTCGGCGCCGCTCAGGCGCTCCGGTGGGGAAGCCGGGTGGAACGGGGAGCTGTGCAGCGGGCCGCGTAGCCGCTCACTGGAGCGGTGACTGTGGCTCCAGCAGGGGCTCGGACCGTGGCCCTGACGATGGCTCTGACTGCGGCGCAGTCGGAGGCGCGCCGATGCGCGAGGAAGGAGGCGAGGAAGGAGAAACCGGCCTCAGCGCGCATTGGCCTTGCTGGCCGTCTTGCGGGTCTTGAGTACCACGCGCTTGGCCTTGACCGGCTTGGCCACGGTGTCGTCGTCGTCCACACCGTCGCCGCCGCCGTCGGTGGCGCCCGTGTCCATGCCGGGCTCGCGCAGCGGTCCCAGCGCGGCCAGTTCGGTACGCGACAGCCGGCGGATTTCGACCTGGGTATGCCCGCGGTCGACGAAGCCCAGCCGCTTGGCGGCGCGATACGACACGTCGAGCACGCGGTTGCCGTGATACGGGCCGCGGTCGTTGATGCGCAGCACCGCCACCTTGTCGTTGCGCAGATTGCGCACCAGCACCCAGCTGTCCAGCGGCAGCGACGGGTGGGCGGCGGTCATCGCGCCCATGTCGAAGCGCTCGCCGTTGGCGGTCTTGCGGCCGTGGAATTGCTTGCCGTACCACGACGCCGTGCCGCGCTGCTCGAACGTGCCGATATCCGCGCGCAGGCCTTCCAGCGACGAGCCGCGCGGCGTGCCGCGGGACGCCGATTCGCTGTCGCTGCTGTCGTCGTCGCCCCAGCTGAACAGGCGCCACGAGCCGGTCGGGGCCGGCGTCTCGGTGCTTGCCACAGCTGGCGCCTCGTTGCGGGCGTCGGCACGGTTGTCGTTGTTCGCGGACTTGGACTTGCGTGCCTGTGCCTGTTTTGCGGCGGGCGTGGCAGCGGTCGGCGCCGCATTCTGGTCGGCCGCGGCGCTGTTGGGATCGTCGTTCGGCGACACCGCACAGGCGGCCAGCGTCAACGCACAGACGGCGTGAAAGCCGTAGCGGAGCGCGCGGCGAGCATGGGTAAGGGGGTGGGTCGGCCAAAGCATCGCGCGAGTCTAACATCGGTCGCGCGCGCGATTTACAGCGATTTTGTTACGAATTGTCTGGCTACGGCGTGCAATTGCTCGCAATCCCCGAACTGACAACGGATTGCGGCGATTCTCCGGACTATCCCTGCCGTTGACGTCGATGCAACGAAAAGGCATCACAGTTCACATATTTGGTACGTCGCCATGTCTACCAAAGGCCGACGCTACAATGCGACGACATAGGCCGGCACATCCACCAGAACGCCGATCCAACCCCATACGCCGCGCATCCCCGGCGATCGTCCGACCCCTCAACGATGAAAGTCCTGCTGATTCCCGTCACGCCCTTCCAACAGAATTGCTCGCTGCTGATCGACGAGCGCACCGGGCGCGCCGCGGTTTGCGATCCCGGCGGCGATCTGGACCGGATCCAGGCCGCGCTGAAGGAACAGGACGTGACGCTGGAAAAGATCCTGCTGACGCACGGCCATCTGGATCACTGTGCCGGCGCCGCCGCGCTGTCGCGCGAGTTCGGCGTGCCGATCGAAGGGCCGCATCGCGACGAGCAGTTCTGGATCGACCAGCTGCCCGAGCAGACCAAGCGCTTCGGCTTTGGCCACGCGGAGGCGTTCGAGCCCGATCGCTGGCTGGATCAGGGCGATACGGTGCAGTTCGGCGACGAAACGCTCGAGGTCTACCATTGCCCCGGGCATACGCCTGGCCACGTGGTGTTCTTCTCGCGGCCGCACCGCCTGGCCATCGTCGGCGACGTGCTGTTCGCCGGCTCGATCGGGCGCACCGATTTCCCGCGCGGCAACCATGCCGACCTGATCCGCTCGATCCGCACGCGGCTGTGGCCGCTGGGCGACGACGTGACGTTCGTGCCGGGGCACGGTCCGGTGTCGACCTTCGGCAACGAGCGGCGCGACAACCCCTTCGTCGCCGATCATCTGATCGACGTGGCCTGACGGCCCACCCTCCGACCATGGCCAAGCGACAGCTGCCCGATACCCGCCCCGAGATCTACGTCAGCACGGACGTCGAGACCGACGGTCCGATCCCGGGCCCGCATTCGATGCTGTCGTTCGCCTCGGTGGCGATGCTCGCCGACAAGACCGTGCTCGGCACCTTCTCGGCCAATCTGGAGACACTGCCCGGCGCGGTCGGCCATCCGGTGCAGATGAAATGGTGGGAAACCGAGCCCGAGGCCTGGGCCGCCTGCCGGCGGGACCTGCAGCCGCCCGAGCAGGCGCTGGTGCGCTATGTCGAATGGGTCGAAGCGCTGCCGGGCAAACCCGTGTTCGTGGCCTTCCCCGCCGGCTTCGATTTCACCTGGATGTTCTGGTACATGATGCGTTTCGCCGGCCGCTCGCCGTTCGGCTGGGCCGCGCTCGACATCAAGACGCTCGGTTTCTCGCTGACCGGCCTGCGCTACCGCCGCACCGTCAAGGCCGCGCTGCCGCAGGCATGGATCGATCCGCTGCCGCATACCCATGTCGCGCTGGACGACGCGCTCGAACAGGGGGCGATGTTCTGCAACATGCTGGCCGCGCTGCGCGAACGCGAAGCCGCCCTCGCAGCGATCGCCCCGGAATCCCCGGAATCCCCGGAATCCCCGGAATCCCCGGAATCCCCGGAATCCACGGGATCCACGGGATCCACGGAATCCACGGAATCTCCTGCAGGCCCTGCATCCCCGGCCGAGCCCGCCGGCACCTCCGCGCCGCCCGACGACCTGGCGCGGCAGGGTTGACCCTTAGGTCGCGTCGGCGCCACGCCGCGGGTCCGCCATGTCGCGATCGCCTATAGTAAAAGCGTGCATGGCCGTTCCGACGCCGCGCCGTGCGCAACTGCGGCGGCCTCGCCATGCATGGCGGTCCGTTGCTATGGTGAAGACCGCCTGACGCGCGTTCCTGTCGAGGAGGTGTCGATCATGCGTTTCCATCCCGATCTTCACTGGCGGCATCTGGCCGAACGGCTGCACCGGCCACCGCACGCGCACAGTGTCGCCCACTCCCACCCCGCCGACGATGAAGCCGACATCGCCAAGGCCACGGTCTACGTCAGTACCGTGGCGCTGGTCCTGCTGCTGATCGTCCTGGCGGCCATCGCTTTCGGTCAGGAGGCCATGCACTGGCTGGGTGTCAAATAACGACCCGCCTGAAGCTACCGCGCCTCCAGCACCGGGCCGGCCTCCACACGGAGGCCGGTTTCTATTTGGGGCTCGCTTTGATCCGGGCTCGCTTTGATCCGGGCTCGCTTCGATCCGGGCTCGCTTTGATCCGGGCTCGCTTCGATCCGGGCTCGCTTCGATCCGGGCTCGGTTCAGTCCGGGGCACGGTCCGATCCGAAGCTCGATTCGATCAGAGGCTCGGTTCGATCCGGCGCTCAGGAAAGCAGCGCCGCGACATTCTCGGGCGGCCGACCGATCGCGGCACGCTGCCCCCGCACCACGATGGGCCGCTGCAGCAGGATCGGATGATCGGCCACGGCCTGCAGCACCTCGGCGTCGCTCAGGCCCGGATCGGCCAGGTCAAGCTCGGCGTAGATCGCCTCGTTGTCGCGCACCATCTGCCGCACCGGCACATCGAGCAGCGCATGCAGCTGCTTGAGCGTGGCCAGCGTCGGCGGCGTCTTCAGGTACTCGACCACCTCGACCGGTTCGCCCAGGCGTTCGGCGGCCTGCTGCACCAGCGCCAGCGTGTCGCGCGACTTGGAGCAGCGCGGATTGTGGTAAATCTTGATCATGGGTCCGTCCCTCGAAACGCAAACGTTGTCATCTGCAAACACGACGGACTATACAAGCTACAAGCAGCGCGGGCGAACCGGTACGCCGCGCGCCCTCCTTCGATACCACGCCAGACGCCATGACCACGAACCAGGCCACCGTTGCCGCGCCGACCGTGCGCGATGCCACCGACGACGACCTCCCCACGATCCACGCGATCTACACCCACCACGTTGTCCACGGCCGCGCCTCGTTCGAGGAAATACCACCCACGCTCGACGAAATGCGCGAGCGCCGCGCCGCCCTGCTGGACAAGGGCCTGCCCTATCTGGTGGCCGAGCTGCAGATCGACGGCCGCCCGGTGGTGGCGGGCTACGCCTACGCGTCGTCCTATCGCATGCGCAGCGCCTACCGTCATACCATCGAGGATTCGATCTACCTGGACGAGCGCCATCGCGGCCGCGGCATCGGCGCCGTCCTGCTGGCCGCGCTGCTCGCCCGCTGCGAACACGGCCCGTGGCGCCAGATGGTCGCCGTGATCGCCTGCCCCGCCGGCGGCGAAGGCAACGGCTCGATCGCGCTGCACGAACGCATGGGCTTCCGCATGGCCGGCCGGCTGGAGGCGGTCGGCTTCAAGCACGGCCAGTGGATCGATACGGCGCTGATGCAGCGGCCGTTGGGGGCGGGTGCGACGGCGTTGCCGGGGGACGCTCCGGCCGGTTGAGCCGTGGCTGCGCCCGAATGCAAACGGCCCGCGTCAGCGGGCCGTTCGTCCATCCACAGGGCGGTGCCGGCCCCGGGTCAAATCACCACATCAGATCGCGACAGCAGATCACGACATCAAATCCGACAACGCCAGCGCCACCACCTTGGTGGCCCGGTTCAGGTCGTTCAGCCGCAGGTTTTCGTCCGAGTTGTGGCCGCGGGCTTCCATCAGCGTGCGGGGGCCGGCGCCGTACAGCACGGTCGGGATGCCGCGGCTGGTGTAGTGGCGGGCGTCGGTGTACAGCGGCACGCCGTGCACCGGGATGTCGACGCCGAACACTTCCTCGGCGCGGCTCTTCAGGGCGCCGATCAGCTTCTCCACGCCGGGCAGCTCGGACAGCGGCTCGGCCAGGATGATGCGCTCGACCTTGACCTCGATGCCGGGGCGGTCCTTGGCGGCCTTCTCGACCACCGCACGGATCTCGCCTTCCGCGTCGAAGCCGATCTCTTCCGGGATCATCCGGCGGTCGATGCGGAAGGTCACCAGGTCGGGCACCACGTTGGTGTTGATGCCGCCCTTGATCAGGCCGACATTCAGCGTCGCGGTGTCGATGCCCGGCACCTTGGACTTGCGCGTGGCCAGCTCGGCGCGCAGGCCGTAGACGGCCTGCAGGATGTGCGTCGCGGCTTCGATCGCGTCGACGCCGGTATGCGGCATCGCGGCATGCCCCTGCTTGCCCTTGACGGTGACCTCGACGTGCAGGCAGCCGTTATGCGCCGAGGTGATGCCGTACGAGAAGCCGGCCGAGATCGCGTAATCCGGCTTGGTCAGGCCCTGGTCCAGCAGGAACTTCGGGCCGATGTCGCCGCCCGTTTCCTCGTCATAGGTGAACTGCAGCTCGACCGTGCCGTTGAGCTTGGCGCCCTGCTTTTCCGCTTCCATCAGCGCCAGCACCGCGTACGTGTAGGTGGCGAAATCCGACTTCGACACCGCCACGCCGCGGCCGTACATCACCGGGCCGTGCTCGCTGTCGGCGATCTCGCCGCCGTACGGGTCCTTGGTCCAGCCCAGTCCCGGCGGCACCACGTCGCCGTGCGCGTTCATCGCGATGGTCGGGCCGCCGTTGCCGAAGGTCTTGCGCACGATCAGGTTGGTGGCGCTGATCATGCCGGCCGCCTTGACCAGCTCGTCGGGCACCTTGTGCGCCTCGACCTGGAAGCCCAGGCCTTCGAGCAGTTGCCGTGCGCGCGCGCCGTGGGCGTCGCAGTCGCCGGGGGGATTGTCCGACGGCACCTTGACCAGCTCGGCGAGGAAGGCCTCCTGCGCGGGACGGTTCGCGTCGATGAAGTGGGTCAGCGTGGTTTGCGTGGGGTTCATGTTGTCTCGTGCGGTCATGGCTCTTCGCTGGTTGGCTGAGGGCGCGCTGGGCGCGGGAGTTTGTTCGGAATGAAGGCGGCCGGCATGTGGTCGGCAGGCCGCCCGGATCAAGGACGGGCGCTGAAGTGTTCGACGAAATCGCTGAACACGCGCGCGGCCAGCGCGGCGTCCTCGACCGTCATGGTCTCGGTCGGATGGTGGCTGATGCCGCCGTTGCCGCAGCGCACGAACAGCATCGCCACGTCGGCGATCGCGGCGATCGCCATTGCGTCGTGGCCGGCGCCGGACGGCAGCAGGCGCACCGGCGCGCCCTGGCGCTCGATCGCCGCCGCCCATTGCTGCTGCAGCCACGGCGCGCACGGCACGCTGGCGGCCTCGTGGGTCTTGCGGACCTGGGCGCGCACCTTGCGGCGCGCGCAGACGCGTTCGATCTCGGCCAGCACGTCGGCGACGGCGGCCTGCCGCACCGCATCCTCGCCGGCACGGATATCGATCGAGAACACGGCGCGGCCCGGCACGACGTTGGCGGCGCCGTTGGGCACATTGAACTGGCCGACGGTGCCGACCAGGCCCGGCGTGCCGCTGCAGCGGCGCTCGATGAACAGCCCGATCTCGGCACCGGCCATCGCCGCGTCGCGGCGCATGTCCATCGGCACCGTGCCGGCATGGCCGGCCAGGCCGTCGAGCTCGACGATGAAGCGGGTCGCGCCGGAAATCGCGGTCACCACGCCGACCGGCAGGTTCTCGTTCAGCAGCACCGGGCCCTGTTCGATATGGACTTCGACGAAGGCCAGCACCTTGTCGCGCGCGTGCGCCGCCGCGGGCAGGCCAGCCGGGTCGAAGCCGGCCGCGCGCATCACCTCGCGCATGGTCTTGCCGCTGTCGTCGACGTTGTCGAGCACGTTGTTGTCGAAGGTGCCGGCGATCGCGCGGCTGCCCAGCAGCGTCGCCTTGAAGCGCACGCCCTCTTCCTCCGCAAAGCCGACCACCTCGATCGCGAACGGAAAGCGCTTGCCCTGGCGGTGCCATTCGGCGACGCAGGCGATCGGCAGGATCACGCCCAGATTGCCGTCGTAGCGGCCGGCATCGCGCACGGTGTCGAAATGCGAACCCGTCAGCAGCGCCGGCGCGCCCGGCTCGGTGCCTTCATAGCGGCCGATCACGTTGCCGGCGGCATCGCGGCGCACCGTCATGCCGGCCGCTTCCATCCATGCCGCCAGCTGGGCGGCGGCGCCGTGGTGCGCGTCGGTCAGATAGGTGCGAGTCAGCATGCCCGGCTGCTCGGTGTGGACGGCGAGGGCGTCGGCCCAGGCCATGATGCGCGCGCCGACTTCGGTGCCGGACACCGAGGTGGGCGTTGTGGATGCTGCCATGCGTGTCTCCTGCTGAACGGATCGTGCCGGCTGTACGCCGGCACCCGGGCCCCCGAACGGGGATGCGATGACTGTAGCGCGCTCGCTTGCGGCTTGGCGAGCCGGTTGGGCTGCCCGCCTGGCGCGGTGGCTGTTGTGCTTGTGTGGTGCGCTGTTCCCCGGCGCCGGGACGCGCACGGGGTCATCGATGCAGACCATGTTAGCACAGTGAATTCAAAAATTGCATACAAAAAAGATATGCACTATATTCCGGTCCAGGTTCCGACAAAGCGCTGCGGACAATCCGGTCCAGACAGTCGCCGGCGTGAATTCCGCCCCAACAGGGGGGCCTTCCACGCGAGCCACATCCGTCGCACCGGGTGTGCCGAACCCGAGACACCGTTGCCCACAGCGGCGCCGGTGGCAGTCCTGAATCGAACAGGGTGAGCCGTCACACCGACACGGACCCGCCCGTCTGGAGACAAGTCATGCAGCAACCCGCCCTGCCCGGCGCCGGCCGGCCGCACACGCCTACCCCCAATCCCGTCCCCCGCCATCCGATCCAACGCTTCACGCGCTCGCTGTTCGGCCAGGTGCTGATCGCGCTGGTACTGGGCACCGTGCTCGGTCTGGCCTTTCCGGAGTTCGCCGCCAAGCTCAAGCCGCTCGGCGACGCCTTCATCAAGCTGATCAAGATGCTGATCGCGCCGATCGTGTTCTGCGTGGTGGTGGCCGGCATCTGCGGCGCCGGCGAGCTGAAGAAGGTCGGCCGCGTCGGCGTCAAGGCGGTGGTCTATTTCGAGATCGTCACCACCATCGCGCTGGCGCTGGGCATCCTGCTGGCCTATGTGTTCCAGCCGGGCGCCGGCATGAACGTCAACCCGGCGTCGCTCGACGCCTCGGCGATGAGCGCCTATGTCGACAACGCGGCCAAGGTGGCCAGCGGCGGCACCGTCGACTTCCTGCTCAAGCTGATTCCGTCGACCGTGATCGGCGCCTTCTCGTCGGGCGACGTGCTGCAGGTGCTGCTGGTGTCCGTACTGTTCGGCTGCGCGCTGTCGCTGATCGGCGAGCCGGGCCGGCCGCTGGTCCGGCTGATCGACACCTTCTCGCAGACGCTGTTCAAGATGATGGGCTTCATCATCAAGCTGGCGCCGCTGGGCGTGCTGGGCGCGGTGGCGTTCACCGTCGGCAAGTACGGCATCGGCTCGCTCAAGCAGCTGGGCTTCCTGGTGGTGCTGTTCTACGGCGCGGTGGTCGTGTTCGTGGCCGTGGTGCTCGGTACCGTGATGCGGCTGTCGGGTTTCTCGGTGTTCAAGCTGATCAAGTACCTGCGCGCCGAGCTGCTGGTGGTGCTGGGCACCGCCTCGTCGGACAGCGTGCTGCCGCAGATCATGCGCAAGCTCGAGTTCATGGGCATCCGCAAGTCGGTGGTCGGCCTGGTGATCCCGACCGGCTACTCGTTCAACCTCGACGCCTTCTCGATCTACCTGACGCTCGCCGCGGTGTTCATCGCGCAGGCCACCAATACCGCGCTGTCGATGGCCGACCTGCTGGGCATCCTGGCGGTCGCGCTGGTGACCTCCAAGGGCGCGCACGGCATCCCCGGCTCCGCCATCGTGATCCTGGCCGCGACGCTGTCCGCGCATCCGGCGATCCCGGCGATCGGCCTGGTGCTGGTGCTGTCGGTCGACTGGTTCATCGGCATCGCCCGCGCGCTGGGCAACCTGATCGGCAACTGCGTCGCCACCGTGGTGGTCGCGGCCTGGGAGAAGGACATCGACCGCGAACGCGCGCATGCGGTGCTGAACGGCGAGATCCCGGCCGCCGAACTGGACGAGGGACTGAGCGCCCCGGTGCTCGATGGCCTGGACGGGCTGGAGGGTGGCCACGCGGCCCCCGGGTATGCGCCGGTGCCGGGTAAAGCCACGGGACGATAGAATTCGGCATTTCCCCCAAGCGCGCCGCCCGCGCTGCGCCCCATGCCCGAGCATATCGACCCTGCCATGACCGCCGAGGCGATCGCCGATGACATCGTCGCGGCGATCGTTTCGCACCGCCTGCCGCCCGGCACCAAGCTGCGCGAGGAGGCCCTGGCGGCGGTCTACCGGGTCAGCCGTACCAAGGTGCGCGCGGCGCTGCTGATGCTGTCCAAGGACAAGGTGATCCAGATCGTGCCCGACAAGGGCGCATTCGTTGCCAAGCCCAGCGCCGAGGAGGCCCGCGAAGTCTTCGCCGTGCGGCGCATCCTCGAGGCCGCGCTGGCCCGCGAGTTCGTCGCGCGCGCCACGGCCGCCGACTACAAACGGATCGACAAGCATCTGGCCGCCGAAAGAAAGGCGCTGGCCGGCAACGACGCGCAGACCCGCACCCGGCTGCTCAGCGACTTCCATATCCTGCTGGCCGAGGTCGTCGGCAACAAGGTGCTCACCGAGATGCTGCACGAGCTGTCGATGCGCAGCGCGGTGATCACCATGCTGTACCAGTCGCGCCGGGACGCGGCGTGCTCGTCCGACGAGCATCGCGAATTCATCGAAGCGGCGCGCGCCGGCGACGCCGAGCGCGCGGTCGAACTGATGGTCGGCCACCTGAGCCATGTCGAGGGCGCGCTGCACTTCGACGAGGTGCCCGCACCGGCGGGCAAGGATCTGGTGGCGGCGCTGCTGGCGTGAGTTCCGCTGCGGCGGCGCGCGCCGTCAACGCCGGCGCCGGCGCCGGCGCGACCACCACCACAGCGCATACACCGCGACATTGATCCCTACCACCAGCGCGCCCAGCCACAACTGGGTCTCGCGCGTCAGCGCCTGCGGGTACAGCAGCGGCAGCAGATACTGCTCGACGAAGCCGCCGGCATAGCCCTGTTCCCCGGCCGCATGCCGCAGCCGGTTTTCCAGCGGCGTCAGCGGGCAGATCCAGCCGGTCCATTCGACGGTGGCGCCCCACAGCGCGGCCGGCAGATGCAGCCATGCGACGCGTGGCCAGCGCCACAGCAGCACGCCGCCCGCGACCACGAAGGCGACGAACAGCAGGTGCAGCAGCACCACGGCGTCGGCCAGCCAGGCAGCCATCGGCCCTCCTCTGCAAAACGAGCGCTGCGGGTCCTTACGCGCCGCCGGCGCGCGCGGTCCAGTAGCCCGGGCGGTTGAATTCGGTCTTCAGGTGTTCGATGAAGAAGCGGATCTTCGCCGGGACGGGCCGCTGCTGCGGGTACACCGCCAGGATGTCGTAATCTGGCAAGGCGTATTCGTCCAGCACCGTGATCAGTTCCCCGCTCTCGAGCTGCGGCAGGATCTCCCACGTCGAGCGCCAGCCCAGCCCCAGCCCCTCGCAGGTCCAGCGGTGCAGTAGCTCGCCGTCGTTGCAGTCGAGATTGCCGGTCACGCGCACGCTGACGGCCTTGCCGTTCTGCCGGAAATACCAGCCGCGCTGCTGTCCGCCCTGCAGGTTGAACGCCAGGCAGTTGTGCTGCGCCAGGTCGTCCAGCGTGCGGGGCACGCCGTGCCGCGCGAAGTAGGCCGGCGTGCCGCACACCACGCGCTTGTTGGTCGCCAGCTTGATCGCGACGAAATTCGGGTCGATCGCGCCGCCGATGCGGATGCCGACATCGTAGCCCTCGCGCACCAGGTCGACCACGCGGTCGGTCAGGTTGAACGAGATCTGCACCTCGGGATTGTTGGCGAGGAATGCCGGCGCGTGCGGCGCTACATGCTTGCGGCCGAACGCCGCCGGCGCGGAAACGATCAGATGCCCGGTCGCCTTGTGGCGCCCCTCGGCGATCAGCATCTCGGCGCGGTCCAGGTCCGCCAGCGCCTTCTTGCACTGCTCCATGAAGGCCGCGCCCTGCTCGGTCACCACGATGCGCCGCGTGGAGCGGTGCAGCAATTTGACGCCGATGCGCGCCTCCAGCGCATTGATGCGCCGGCCGATCATCACCGGCGTGACGCCCTGGGTCAGCGCGGCGGCGGCCATGCTGCCCTGCTCCACCACCGAGATGAAGGCCTCGATCTGTTTGAGTTTGTCCAACGTTTGTCTCCTCCCGCGCACGATTTTGCGCCGCGCCGCCATGCCGCGGCATCCGCCGCGCGCTATGCCGGCAATGCGCCGCGGCGCATGACGCCGGTGAAGGCGGACGGCGCGCCGGCGCACGCGCCATACGACATCATTCCAAACCTCAGGTATGGAATCAACTGATCTCTCTTCCCTTTATCGCAGCGCCAAGGCGGTAATAGGATCGACTCCAACGGATTGGATCACCCTTGGAGACAGACATGCCGAAGATGAGAGCAGTGGACGCGGCGGTAGCCGTGCTGGAAAAGGAAGGCATCACCGTGGCGTTCGGCGTACCCGGCGCCGCCATCAACCCGCTGTACTCGGCCCTGCGCAAGACGGGCTCGATCGACCACTACCTGGCCCGCCACGTCGAGGGCGCCTCGCACATGGCCGAGGGCTATACCCGCGCCGAGGCCGGCAATATCGGCGTCTGCATCGGCACCTCGGGCCCGGCCGGCACCGACATGATCACCGGGCTGTACTCGGCCTGGGCCGACTCGATTCCCATCCTCTGCATCACCGGCCAGGCGCCGCGCGCCCGCCTGTACAAGGAGGACTTCCAGGCCGTCGATATCGAATCGATCGCCAAGCCCGTGACCAAGTGGGCCGTGACCGTGCGCGAGCCGGCGCTGGTGCCGCAGGTCTTCCAGCAGGCCTTCCATCTGATGCGCTCGGGCCGTCCGGGTCCGGTGCTGATCGATCTGCCGTTCGACGTGCAGGTCGCCGAGATCGAATTCGATCCGGAAACGTACCAGCCGCTGCAGCCGTACAAGCCGGCCGCCTCGCGCGCGCAGATCGAGAAGGCGATCTCGATGCTGAACGCCTCGGCCAAGCCGCTGATCGTCTGCGGCGGCGGCGTGATCAATGCCGATGCCGCCGAACTGCTGGTCGAATTCGCCGAGCTGGTCAACGTGCCGGTGGTGCCCACGCTGATGGGCTGGGGCGTGCTGGCCGACGACCATCCGCTGCAGGCCGGCATGGTCGGGCTGCAGACCTCGCACCGCTACGGCAATGCGAACCTGCTCGCGTCGGACTTCGTGATGGGCATCGGCAACCGCTGGGCCAACCGCCACACCGGCAGCGTCGAGGTCTACACCAAGGGCCGCAAGTTCGTGCACGTCGATATCGAGCCGACGCAGATCGGCCGCGTGTTCGGTCCGGACCTGGGCATCGTCTCCGATGCCAAGCTGGCGCTCGAGCAGTTCGTCGAGGTCGCCCGCGAGATGAAGCAGGCCGGCCGGCTGCCGTGCCGCAAGGCCTGGGTCGCCGAGGTGCAGCAGCGCCGCCGCACCATGCACCGCAAGAGCGATTTCGACAACGTTCCGGTCAAGCCGCAGCGCGTCTATCGCGAGATGAACCAGTACTTCCCGCGCGACGTGCGCTACGTCAGCACGATCGGCCTGTCGCAGATTGCCGCGGCGCAGTTCCTGTCGGTCAACCAGCCCCGCCACTGGATCAACTGCGGCCAGGCCGGCCCGCTGGGCTGGACCATTCCGGCGGCGATCGGCGTCAAGGTGGCCTCGCCCGAATCGGACGTGGTCGCAATCTCGGGCGACTATGACTTCCAGTTCATGATCGAGGAGCTGGCGGTGGCGGCGCAGTTCAAGGTGCCGTACATCCACGTGCTGGTGAACAACTCCTATCTCGGCCTGATCCGCCAGGCGCAGCGCAATTTCGACATGGACTACTGCGTGCAGCTGGCCTTCGACAACATCAACGCGCCCGAGCTCCAGGGCTATGGCGTCGACCACGTCAAGGTGGTCGAGGGCCTGGGCTGCAAGGCGATCCGCGTGTTCAAGCCCGAGGACATCGCGCCGGCCTTCGCCGAGGCGCGCGACCTGATGGCCGAATTCTCGGTGCCGGTGGTGGTCGAGGTGATCCTTGAGCGCGTGACCAATATCGCGATGGGCACCGAGATCGACAACATCAACGAGTTCGAGCCGATCGAGGACCGCGTCGACGAAGAGGCCGACACGGCGATCCTGAAGGAAGAAGCGGAAACGGCCTGACGCGCGCGCAGGCGGAGGCGGGCTTGTTCACACAGCCATGCTTCCGCCGCCCCGATGGCCACACCGACAACCCTACCCAGACTCTGGAGACATTCATGCCGAAACTGGCTGCCAATCTGACCATGCTGTTCAACGAGATCGGCTTCCTCGACCGCTTCGAAGCCGCCGCGCGCGCGGGCTTTCGCGGCGTCGAGTTCCTGTTCCCCTATGCGTTTCACGCCGACCAGATCGCCGATCGGCTCAACCGCTTCCAGCTCGACCTGGTGCTGCACAACCTGCCGGCCGGCAAGTGGGAAGCGGGCGAGCGCGGCATCGCCTGCCATCCGGATCGGGTCGGCGAATTCCAGGACGGCGTCGGCGACGCGATCCAGTACGCCAAGGTGCTGGGCGTGCAGCAGCTGAACTGCCTGGTCGGCATCCTGCCGCAGAACGTCCGGCGCGAGCAGGCGCAGGAGACGCTGGTCGAGAACCTGCGCTTTGCCGCCCGCAAGCTCGCCGCCGAGAAGATCGACCTGCTGATCGAGCCGATCAATACCTTCGACATTCCGGGCTTCTTCCTGTCGCGCACGCAGCAGGCGCTGGATCTGATCGACCAGGTCGGCGAGCCCAACCTGTACGTGCAGTACGACATCTATCACATGCAGCGGATGGAAGGCGAAATCGCCGCGACGCTGAAGGCCAACCTGCCGCGCATCAAGCATGTACAGCTGGCCGACAACCCGGGCCGCAACGAGCCGGGCACCGGCGAGCTGAACTACGGCTTCCTGTTCTCCTGGCTCGACCAGATCGGCTACACCGGCTGGGTCGGCTGCGAATACAAGCCGCGCACGAGCACCGAGGCGGGCCTGGGCTGGCGCGCGCAGTTCGGCGTGCAGTGATCGCGCCGGACCGCAACGGCGACAGAACCAGAACAGATTTCATTCATCACCATTCCAAGGAGACTCACCATGGCAAACCAACGCAACGTCGGCTTCATCGGCCTGGGCATCATGGGTGCGCCGATGGCCGGCCACCTGCGCGCGGCCGGCCACACGCTGTTCGTCCATGACGTCAACCCCGCCCCGCAGGCCCTGGTCGACGCTGGCGTCACGGTCTGCACCAGCGCCGAGGAGGTCGCCAAGCGCGCCGACATCGTGATCATCATGGTGCCCGACACCCCGCACGTGGAAAGCGTGCTGTTCAGCGAGAAGGGCGTGGCCGCCGCGCTGAAGGCGGCCGGCAAGGAAGCCTCGCACAGCAAGATCGTGGTCGACATGAGCTCGATCTCGCCGATCGCCACCAAGGACTTCGCGGCGCGCATCAACAAGCTGGGCGCGGCCTATCTCGACGCGCCGGTGTCGGGCGGCGAAGTAGGCGCGAAGGCCGCCACGCTGACCATCATGGTCGGCGGCCCGGCCGAGGCCTTCGAGGAGGTCAAGCCGCTGTTCGAGCTGATGGGCAAGAACATCACGCTGGTCGGCGGCAACGGCGACGGCCAGACCACCAAGGTCGCCAACCAGATCATCGTCGCGCTGAACATCCAGGCCGTCGCCGAGGCGCTGCTGTTCGCCTCCAAGGCCGGCGCCGATCCGGCCAAGGTACGCCAGGCGCTGATGGGCGGCTTCGCGTCGTCGCGCATCCTGGAGGTGCACGGCGAACGCATGGTCAAGCGCACCTTCGATCCGGGCTTCCGCATCGAACTGCACCAGAAGGACCTGAACCTGGCACTGCAGGGCGCCAAGGCGCTGGGCGTGGCGCTGCCCAACACCGCGACCGCGCAGGAGCTGTTCAACACCTGCGCCGCCAATGGCTTCGGCAAGCAGGATCACTCGGCGCTGTGCCGCGCGATCGAGCTGATGTCGAACCATACGATCGCGAAGTAAGCCGCGAAGCAAGTCGCAGTGGCGCGTGCGAGCGATCCACGCGCCCGCCTCGTCCGCGCCGTGTTCGCCGGCGCGGACGCTCACCGCCACGCCATCCCGCCATCCCATCGCGCACCGCCATGTATTCCGATTCCCACGCCGCCCTGCTGACGCCGACGCGTCGCGACAGTCTTGCCGATCCGCGCGCGCTGCTGCGCGAGCTGTTCGACACCGCGGTCGCCGCGGTCAGTCCGGGCCAGTGCCTGCCGCCGCAACTGCCGGCTCCGCCGAAGGGCCGCACCGTAGTGATCGGCGCGGGCAAGGCCGCCGCGTCGATGGCGCAGGCGGTCGAGGCCCACTGGCAAGGGGAACTGTCCGGACTGGTGGTGACGCGCTACGGCCACGGCGCGCCGTGCTCGCGCATCGAGGTCGTCGAGGCCGCACATCCGGTGCCCGATGCAGCCGGGCAGCAGGCCGCGCAGCGCATGGTCGAGATGGTCAAGGGACTGAGCGCCGACGACCTGGTGCTGTGCCTGATCTCGGGCGGCGGCTCGGCGCTGCTGGCCGCGCCCGCACGGGGGCTGACGCTGGCCGACAAGCAGGCCGTCAACAAGGCGCTGCTGCGCAGCGGCGCCAACATCGGCGAGATGAACTGCGTGCGCAAGCATCTGTCCGCGCTCAAGGGCGGCAGGCTCGCGCTGCAATGCGCGCCGGCGCGCGTCGAGACGCTGCTGATCTCCGACATCCCGGGCGACGATCCGACGCTGATCGCCAGCGGTCCGACCTTGCCCGACGCCACCACCTGCGCGGATGCGCTGGCGGTGATCGACAAATACGGCATCGAGGTACCGGCGGCCGTGCGCGCGCATCTGCAGAGCGGTGCCGGTGAAACGCCCAAGCCCGGTGATCCACGCTTCGAGGGACATCGCGCCGTGACGCTCGCCACCGCACAGCAGGCGCTCGAAGCCGCCGCCGCGCGTGCGCGTGCGCTCGGCATCGAGGCCCATATCCTTTCGGATTGCATCGAGGGCGAGGCGCGCGAGGTCGCGCTGGTGCACGCCGCGCTGGCACGCCAGGTCGCCCAGCGCGGCCAGCCGTGGCGCAAGCCCTGCGTGCTGCTGTCGGGCGGCGAGACCACGGTCACCGTGCGCGGCAACGGCCGCGGCGGACGCAACGCGGAATTCCTGCTGTCGCTCGCGGTGGCGCTTGACGGGCTGCCCGGCGTGCATGCGATCGCCGCCGACACCGACGGCATCGACGGCTCCGAAGACAACGCCGGCGCGCTGCTGTCGCCCGACACGCTGGAGCGCGCCGCCGCGCGCGGCGTGTCGGCACGCGCGCGCCTGGCCGACAACGACGGCTACGGCTTCTTCGCCGCGCTCGACGATCTGATCGTCACCGGGCCGACGCGCACCAACGTCAACGACTTCCGCGCCATGCTGATTCTCTGACGATGGCGCTGCGACGTCGTCACGCCTGTCGCCATCGGCAACGTGCACGACCGCAACCACGATCGCGACACGGAATCGCGCCCGGCACGGCAACGTGCCCCATCACAACCGCAATACCGCAACACCGCACCACTGAAAACACCGCAACAGGAGACACCATGAGACGCCAGCGCAAAGCCAAGATCGTTGCCACGCTGGGACCGGCGAGCACCGATATCGCGGTGATCCGGCAGCTGTTCGAGGCCGGCGCCGACGTGTTCCGGCTCAACTTCAGCCACGGCACCCACGAGGACCATCGGCAGCGCTATCAGGCCGTGCGCCAGGTCGAGGCCGAGACCGGCCGTCCGATCGCGGTGCTGGCCGATCTGCAGGGGCCGAAGCTGCGCATCGGCACCTTCGCGGTGGGCAAGCTCGCGGTCAAGGCCGGCGATCCCTTCGTGCTCGACAGCGATCCGACCCCGGGCGATGCGACCCGCGTGCATCTGCCCCATCCCGAGCTGTTCCGCGTCGCCGCGCCGGGGCAGTCGCTGCTGATCGACGACGGCAAGGTGCAGCTGCGGATCGAATCGGTGTCCGCGGGCAGCATCGTCACGCGCGTGGTCAATCACGGCACGCTGTCGGACCGCAAGGGTGTCAACGTGCCGGACGCGGTGATTCCGATTCCGGCGCTGACCGACAAGGACCGCCGCGATCTCGAGTTCGCGCTGTCGCTGGGCGCGGACTGGATCGCGCTGTCCTTCGTGCAGCGCCCGTCGGACATCGTCGAGGCGCGCGAGCTGATCGGCACGCGCGCCGGCGTGCTGTCGAAGATCGAGAAGCCGGCCGCGCTGCAGCAGCTCGACGAGATCGTGCGGGTGTCGGACGCGGTGATGGTCGCGCGCGGCGACCTCGGCGTGGAATTGCCGCCGGAGCGCGTACCCGGCGTACAGAAGCGCATCCTGCGCGTGTGCCGCCAGCTCGGCAAGCCGATCGTGATCGCCACGCAGATGCTCGAATCGATGATCGACTCGCCGGTGCCGACGCGCGCCGAGGCGTCGGACGTCGCCAGCGCGATCTACGACGGCGCCGACGCGGTGATGCTGTCGGCCGAATCGGCCAACGGCCGCCACCCGGTACCCGCGGTCGCGATGATGAACCGCATCATCACCGAGGTCGAACGCGACCCGCTCTATCGCAATCTGCTCGACGCCCAGCACGAGGCGCCGCTGTCGACGCGGCAGGATGCGATCTGCGCGGCGCTGCGCGAGGTCACGCAGATCATCGGGGCGGCGGCGACGGTGACCTATACCTCGTCGGGCGCGACCGCGCTGCGCGCCGCGCGCGAGCGGCCGTGCGCGCCGATCGTCAGCATCACACCGCATGTCGAGATCGCGCGGCGGCTGGCGCTGGCCTGGGGCGTGCATTCGACGGTCAGTCCGGACGTGCAGAGCGTCGACGAGATGGTCGACGCGGCGACGCGCGCCGCGCTGGCCGAAGGCTATGCCGAGCCCGGCGATCAGATCACCATCGCGGCGGGCATGCCGTTCGGCCAGGGCGGCACGACCAACCTGCTGCGGGTCGCCGAGGTCGGCGGCACGAAGGTGCCGGCCGCCGCGGCGCTCGAAGCTTCGAACGCCGTGCCCGCTTGAAGCCAGGTGCTCTGGCCAGCCTGAGCTGGTGCGCGCCGCCCGCGCAAGCCGGGACCTTCCCGCGTGCGTCGGAGCGCCCACCCCCAAGCCCGGGCTCCCTGCCCGCCTGAAGCCGGCGGGCTTCCCCGCAAACCCGCGCCAGTGCCGCCATTGCTATACTTGGCGGCACTTCGCGGCCGGGCCCCTGTGCCCTCTTCCGTGGCCGCGTACCTGAACCAGCGGAGCCACCATGCGCCTTGACGACGAAGCCGAAAGCCAACATGTGGAAGACCGGCGAGGCGGCAGAGGCTTCGGTGCCGGCGGCAAGACCATCGGCATCGGCACGATCCTGGTCGCGCTCGCCGCCTCCTACTTCTTCGGCATCGATCCCACCGTGATCATGCAGGGCGCCTCGGTGCTGCAGCAGTCCGAGGCGCCGCAGCAGCAGGCCACCCAGGGGCCGCCCGCCACCGATCCCATGTCCGTGTTCGTGCGCAAGGTACTCGGCAGCACCGAGCGCACCTGGTCGCACCTGTTCGAAACCGAGCTGAACCGGCGTTACGAACCGCCGACGCTGGTGCTGTTTACCGGCGCCACGCAGACCGCCTGCGGCATGGGCCAGTCCGCGATGGGACCGTTCTATTGCCCCGCCGACCAGAAGGTCTATATCGACCTGGCGTTCTACGACGAGCTGCGCAAGCGCTTCGGCGCGGCCGGCGACTTCGCCCAGGCCTATGTGATCGCGCACGAGGTCGGCCACCATGTGCAGCACCTGCTCGGCGTGGCCGACAAGGTCGACAGCGCGCGTCGCCGCATGGGCGAGGCGCAGGCCAACCAGCTGTCGGTGCGGATGGAGCTGCAGGCCGATTGCCTGGCCGGCGTCTGGGCCGCGGCCGCGCAACGCGCCAATCAGCAGCTGCTCGAACCCGGGGATATCGAAGAAGGACTGCAGGCCGCCGCCGCGATCGGCGACGACCGTCTGCAGCGCCAGTCGCAAGGCTATGTCGTGCCCGAAGCCTTCACGCACGGCACCAGCGAGCAGCGGGTCCGCTGGCTGCGGCGCGGGCTCGAGTCGGCCGATATCGGCCGCTGCGACGCCTTCGCGGCGCGCCAGCTCTAAAGCCGGCGCGCGCGGCAGACAAGGAACTGCGCGGACCTGCGGAATAAAAAACACCCACCCGGAGAGAGAGAGAAGGAGGAAAGGAGGTCAACCGGGCAGGTGGGAGATAAACCGATTAGCCGGTGTGGCCGGCGCGCTTGCGTGGCGGTGGCCCGAGACAGGCCACCGGGGACGCGGCGCCGGCCCGGCATCAGACGCGAGTCAGACGCGATAGCCGTACAGCGAGCCGTCGCCGCTGCGGGCGTTGTCCAGCGAGCTGGCGGCAATCTCGCCGCTCGGCGCACGGGCGCCTTCGCTGAAGCTGTCGAACTGGCCCTGGCGGGTGCCTTCGCTGTAGGGATCGAACCGCCCCTGGCGAGCGCCTTCGCTGAAGGTATCGAACTTGCCCTGGCGGGCGCCGTCGGTGAAGGTGTTGAACTTGCCGGCGCGTAGCGCATCGGCATAGACGTCGAACTTGCCGACCTTGCTCGAGGTGGCGGGCGCGGCCACGGCGACCGCCGAGGTCGCGGCCACGATGACGGCCAACGCGCCGCCGATGATACGGCTGGTGATCATTTGGGACTCCTTCAACTGAGCTTTATTTATGTGTCAGCTACCTGCTGCCCCTGAGCGATCTATGTCGCCATGTGAGCACGGGTTGAAGGTTAGTCCCTGGCCTTGCGGCCACAAATGGGGCTGCGACGAATGGTGAGTTGCGCGCCGTGAAACGACAAGGTGGCGGAACCAGCGGCGCCCCGCGCGAGGCGCCGCGGCCGGGCCGCCGGCCCTTTCCAGCGTGAACTAAGCGTGAACAGCGACGTGAACCGCAGCCTGAACTACAGCGTGAACTGGCCGTTGGCCTCGGGCTGATAGGACAGCTCCAGCACCGTCACCCGCTGCTCGCGGCCGTCCGGCAGCCGGTAGCTGACCGTCTCGCCCGCGCGGGCGCCAAGCAGCGCCTGGCCGACCGGCGAGAACACCGAGATCCGGCCCGCCTCGAAATCGGCGCTGTCCGGGTACACCAGCGTCCACTCGCGCGGCGCCGGGTCGCCCTCCAGCGCGCAGCGCACCGACGAATTCATCGTCACCACGTCCTGCGGAATCGCGTCGGGCGGCACGATCGCGGCGCGGGCCAGCAGGTCGTCCAGCATCTCGGCGATGCCGTTGGCAGGGGCCCGGCTGGCGATGCGCTCCAGTCGGGTCACGTCGAGTTCGGTCAGATACAGCGTGGGCTGCAGCGAAGCGGATGCGGTCATGGCGGCTCCTGTATGGCTTGCGCGCGCCTGGGCGCGCTGGTCTTGCTTGTCTGTTGGATTCGGCCGGATCGGCGTCCGCGCGGTGACGGCGCGGTGGCGCCCGGCGTGCGGCTACTCCGAGCGGCGCGCGTGGCGGGAAAACGATCCGGAAAAGGAGGCTCGGGCCCGGTTCGGCTGGCCCGGCGCGACTGCGGTGCGGCTAGGCTGGGAACCGGGCGGGATCAAGCGGGGTGGAGATTCGGCGCGTGATCCGGCGGGAAGGGACGGCGGCCAGGCCGGCCGCCATGCGCGGTGCGCGCATCAGCGGTGCGCGCATGCGGGCCGCGTTCGCGATCTGCCGCGCCACGCGCGCGCCAGCCAGCCGGGCAAGGCGGCGGGCCTGGGCGAACGAGACGAAGCGGCGAGCGAACATCGGCAAAGGGTTCGGTTGGGGATTCGGCCCCGGCGGTCCGGTGGCCAGGTCCATGAGGCCAAACGTCGGAATCCGGAAACGGAAAGCGAGGCCTCAAAAAAAAAGCGGGCGCGACGAATCGCGTGACCGGTTATCGGGATGCTAGCACAGCACCGGCAAAGCGGCGTGGCCCTGGGCCGCCGCGGCTCAGTGCGGATGGCCCGCTTCGGTGCGGTGGCACTCGCACGGTCCGCCGCCGGCCGCCTGCTGCAGGTTCTGCAGGATGCCGCATTCGCTGGCGCGGTGGCCCTCGTCGCATGTGTGCCGCAGCGCCCGCAGCTGGCTCTCCAGCGCCTCCAGCGCAAGGCGCTGCGCGTGGATCTGCTCTATCTGCCGGTCCAGCAGCGAATTGATGCCGTCGCAGGCCGCGCTCGGATCGCGCGCGAAATCGCGCAGCCGGCGCACATCGGACAGGCTCGTGCCCAGCGAGCGGCAATGGCGCACGAAGTTCAGCTGCACCAGATGGGCGTCGCCGTAGCGGCGATAGCCGTTGTCCTCGCGCTGGGGCGCATCGAGCAGGCCCTCCCGCTCGTAATAGCGGATGGTCTCCGCGTCGCAGCCCGACTGGCGGGCGAGTTCTCCGATTCTCATGACACTCACCTTGTAGCGATTACAGGGTTTTCAAGGGGCAGTGTAGTCCAGCCCGGAGCGGCTTGCCGGTAACCGCTTCCTCCGATGCCGGAGGGACCTCCGGCTCCCCGGTCTTGCCGAGGGCGCCGGCTCCGGTCTTCCGCCGCGCTGGCTCCGGTCTTCCCGAGGCGCCGGCTCCGGTCTTCCCGAGGGCGCACAAATCGAGCGATCTCCCATCGCGAATGGCGCGTTCGCATCTCAGGTAGAATCGCCGCAACCGGGTGCGGCCAGCGTACCCGCCCGGCACTTTTCCATACCCCACTGAATCTCGTGCTGCGCCCCGCCACCTTCGTGCGATCGCTGCAGCGGCTGCTCCGGCTGTCGCTGCTGCCGCTGCTGCTCGCCCTGCTGCCGCTGCATGGCTGGGCAGGCGCCGGCATGCCCGCGGGCGGCGCGGCGGTGCATGCGATCGAAGCGGTCGAGGTCGCCGAAGCGATCGATGTCATTGGTGCCTTCGACGCGGTCTTGGCCAGCGGCACCAGCGCCGGCAGCGCCGGCAGCGCCGGCAGTGCCGCCACCGATGTGCTCGGCCCTCTCTGCGATCCGGCATCGGACTCCAGCGCGCCCGGCCCCACG
>NZ_JCBAJO010000048.1:0-25289 GCF_059772245.1 Cupriavidus sp. R6-3 | reverse complement strand
CCGGCGTCGCGCTCGAAGGGCTGGTCGTCACGCGCTACGCGCATGGCCTGCCGACCGAACATGTGAAAGTCATCGAGGCCGGCCACCCGGTGCCGGACGAGGCGGGCGAGCGCGCCGCCGCGGAAATCCTGGCCCGCGTGCAGGCGCTCGGGCCCGAGGACCGGCTGATCGTGCTGGTCTCCGGCGGCGGCTCCAGCCTGCTGTCGCTGCCGGCCGAGGGCGTGTCGATGGCCGATCTGCGCGCCACCACGCAGGAGCTGCTGCGCTGCGGGGCGCCGATCACCGAGATGAACGTGGTGCGCAAGCATCTGTCGCGCATCCAGGGTGGGCGCCTGGCCCAGGCCAGCCGCGCGCCGGTGACCACGCTGATCGTCTCGGACGTCGCCGGCGACGATCCCAGCGCCATCGCGTCGGGTCCGACCGTCGCCGATCCCAGCACCTACGACGATGCGCTGGCGATCCTGCGCCGCTACGAGGCCCGCGTGCCGCCCGCGGTGCAGGCCTATCTCGAGGCCGGCGCGCGCGGCGAGCATGCCGAGACGCCGAAGCCCGGCGATCCGCTGTTCGCGCGCGTCGACAACCGCATGATCGCCACCGCGCACGGCAGCCTGGCGGCCGCCGCCGAGGTGTTCCGCGCGCACGGCGTGACCCCGGTGATCCTCGGCGATACCGTCACGGGCGAGGCCCGCGAGGTAGCGCGCGTCTACGCGGCGCTGGTGCGCGAAATCCGCGCGTACAATGCGCCGTTTGCCGCGCCGGTGGCGCTGATCTCCGGCGGCGAATGCACCGTGACGCTGCCCAAGGACGGCGCCGGACGCGCCCGCGGCGGCCGCTGCTCCGAATTCCTGCTGTCGCTGGCGATCGAACTGGAGGGCGTGGCCGACGTGCATGCGATCGCCGCCGATACCGACGGCATCGACGGCTCGGAGGACAATGCCGGCGCGCTGGCCGACCCGGGCACGCTGGCCCGCGCCGAGGCGGCCGGCATGCCGGCGCGCCGCCAGCTGGAGGCGCACGATGCCTGGGGCCTGTTCGATGCGATCGGCGACCTGGTCGTGACCGGGCCGACCCGCACCAACGTCAACGACTACCGTGCCATCCTGATCCTGTAATCGCCAATCGTCCACGCCGCCCGCCGCCGCCGCTGCGGACCGCGGCCGACCGCTCAATCCCACGCTTTCGATTTGCCGAAGTCATGACCCAGACCCTGACCATCACCCGCCCCGACGACTGGCACCTGCATCTGCGCGACGGCGCCGCCCTCGCTGCCGTGCTGCCCGATACCGCGCGCCAGTTCGCCCGCGCCATCGTGATGCCGAACCTGAAGCCGCCGGTCACCACGGTGGCGCAGGCGCAGGCCTATCGCGCCCGCATCCTGGCGGCGCTGCCGGCCGGCCTGTCGTTCGAGCCGCTGATGACGCTGTACCTGACCGACAACACGCAGGCCGACGAGATCGTCGCCGCCAAGGCGAGCGGCTTCGTCCATGGGGTCAAGCTGTATCCGGCCGGCGCCACCACCAACAGCGATGCCGGCGTGACCGACATCCGCCGCTGCAGCGCGGCGCTGGAGGCGATGCAGCGCGTCGGCCTGCCGCTGCTGGTGCACGGCGAGGTCACCGACAGCGAGATCGACCTGTTCGATCGCGAGGCGGTCTTCATCGAGCGCGTGATGACGCCGCTGCGCCGCGATTTTCCGGGGCTGAAGGTCGTGTTCGAACACATCACGACCAAGGACGCGGCCGACTACGTGCGCGAGGCCGAAGGGCCGATCGGCGCGACCATCACTGCGCATCACCTGCTGTACAACCGCAACGCGATCTTCATCGGCGGCATCCGCCCGCATTACTACTGCCTGCCGGTGCTCAAGCGCGAGACGCATCGCCAGGCGCTGGTGGCCGCGGCGGTATCGGGCAACCCGCGCTTCTTCCTCGGCACCGACAGCGCGCCGCACGCGCGCGGCCTGAAGGAGCACGCCTGCGGCTGCGCGGGCTGCTATACCGCGCTGCATGCGATGGAGCTGTACGCCGAGGCCTTCGATGCCGCCGGCGCGCTCGACAGGCTGGAAGGCTTCGCCAGTTTCCACGGGCCCGACTTCTACGGCCTGCCGCGCAATACCGGCACGCTGACGCTGCGGCGCGAGCCGTGGCAGCTGCCCGAAGCGCTGCCGTACGGCGAGACGGAGCTGGTGCCGCTGCGGGGCGGCGAGACGCTGCAATGGAAGGCTGCGCTGGCCGCCTGAGCGGTGGGCGGTCCCAGCGCTGAGCGGGCCGTCGAGGGCCTGCAGCCTGCTGTCCAGGGCCTCACGCCTGCCGTCGACCTGGCGCAGCGGCTGGCCCGGGTCGATTGGTCCCGGCCCTGGTTTGCGCCGTTCGCGCGGGCGGGCGCCGCGATCGCGGCCGAGGTCGGCCAGGGCCGGCCGGTTCATGCGGCGCTCGACGCCTTTGCCGCCGCGCAGGGGCTGACCAATGCCGCCGGTCTGCCGCTGCGCTTCGTCCCGCAGCACGCGCTGCCGCCCGGCAGCGCCTACGAGGCCCATATCCACGCGCACGGCGAGGTGCCGACGCGCGAGAACCTGCACGACTTTTTCAACGGCCTGATCTGGCTGCATTTCCCGCGCACGAAGGCGATGCTGAACCGGCTGCAGGCCACGGCCATCGCCGCGCACGGCGTGCAGCCCACGCGCGGGCCGTTGCGCGACGCGGCGACGCTGTTCGACGAGAACGCGGTGCTGTTCGTCTGCGCCGAGCCGCGGCTGGAGGCGGCGCTAAGGGGATTTCGCTGGCGCGAACTGTTCGTCGACGGCCGCGGCGCGTGGGCTGATCGCTGCGCGGTGGTGCCGTTCGGCCATGCGCTGCTGGAAAAACTGGTCGCACCCTACAAGTCCATCACGGCGCACGCCTGGCCGATCGCCCGTTCGCTCGCCAATCCGCATCCGGCCACGGCGCAGACGCTGGATGGGCCGCTGGCCGAGATGCTCGCGCAGGCGCGGCTGCGGGGCCGGAGCAGCTTCGCGCCGCTGCCGGTGCTCGGCATTCCGCACTGGTGGCCGGCCAATGCCGATCCCGCTTTCTACGACGACACCACGGTGTTCCGCCCCGGCCGCCGCGGTCCCGGCGGTCCGAGCGGTCCCAGTGGTCCCAGTGGTCCCAGTGGTCCCAGTGGTCCCGGCGGTCCCGGCGGTCCCGGCGGTATCAGCGGTCCCGGCGGTATCAGCGGTCCCGGCGGTATCAACGATATCGGCGATGCAAGCGGTACTGGCGAGGCCGGCGCGACCGGCGGGATCGACCCAAAGGTGCTAGACTGCGGCCCGCGAAGCAGGACAGACAACCGCTGCTCGCCCGGCAACGGGCGAGGGGAGGAAAGTCCGGACTCCACAGGGCAGGGTGGTGGCTAACAGCCATCCACGGCAACGTGCGGAATAGGGCCACAGAGACGAGTCTTCGCGCCGGGTTTGCCCGGTGCGAAGGGTGAAACGCGGTAACCTCCACCCGGAGCAATCCCAAATAGGCAGACGATGAAGCGGCCCGCCGAGTCTGCGGGTAGGGAGCTGGAGCCGGCCGGTAACGGTCGGCCTAGAGGAATGGTTGTCACGCGCGCGCGGATCGCAAGGCCCGTGCGTCGCGCACAGAATCCGGCTTATCGGCCTGCTTCGCTTCGAATTCGCTTCCCGGTGCGGCGCGCCGGGAACGCCTCAAGGGCGCCGACGCGCCGGTATCAAGTTTTCCGGTCTTACACCTCGACCAGTTCGACGCTGTGGCTGATCTCGGCCGTCTTGGCCAGCATGATCGACGCCGAGCAGTACTTGTCGTGCGACAGCTGCACCGCGCGTTCGACGGTCGCCGGGTTCAGGTTGCGGCCGGTCACCGTGAACTTGAAGTGGATGCGGGTGAACACCTTCGGATCCTCGGCGGCCCGGTCTGCCTGCAGCGTGACGGAGCAGCCGCGCACGTCGTGGCGTCCGCGCTTCAGGATCAGCACCACGTCATAGGCGGTGCAGCCGCCGGTGCCGAGCAGCACCATCTCCATCGGCCGCGGCGCCAGGTTGTGGCCGCCGCCCTCCGGGGCACCGTCCATCGCGACGAGGTGACCGCTGCCGGTCTGCGCCACGAAGCTCATGCCGTCGTTGCCCATCCAGGTGACCTTGCATTCCATTTCGTTCGTTCCTGCTCTCAATGTTTCGTTTCGATGCTGCGATGCGCGTGCATCGAGCGCTTGCATTTTCCTCAAATTTTCCGTGCGCCGTGTGGTGTCTTTGCCGCTCGAACGGGCGGAAAACCGAGGGAAACCTCTAAGATGTCAGTTTGATGACATCTCGGCCTACCCGTAAGTTGTTGAATTTTAAGCTTTTCTGCTGGCTGTCGTCGCCGTGACAATTTTTTGCATTACGAAATGCCATTTCGCACTGCAAATTTTCTTGCATCGCACAAGCCGTCATGTATAATTTCAACCATTGAACGACGGCGCGCCGATGGCCCGCCAGAGTGCGAAAGCGAAGGGTGGTCGAAGCGACCGAGGCAGTTTCCCGACGCCAGCCCGCACCGCCGGCCCCGTCCCGTTGTTCTCCCAGTGTCTCCTCCACCCTCCTCCTTTGGTGGATTCAAACCCAAGCCTCAGCGGCTTGGGTTTTTTTTCGCCCCTGCGCCGCTTCCTTTCCTGGAAAAAGCGGTCCGCGAGACACTGGATGCCCCGATCTCTTGACGGCAAACGCATTGTTTGCTTGTGCCGGGCGGCGAACCGCAAGTATAATCGAGGGCTTTTCCGTCATGCCCGCGGAAGAAGAACTCAGGGAGAGCCTGCACACACAAGCAGGAAGGTCAGGTCCAAAGGGCCGGCCGACGACGAAAGTCATGTTACGGGCAGGTTCTACAAGTCTCAGGAAAGATCATGAAAACCTTTTCCGCCAAGCCTCATGAGGTAAAGCGCGACTGGTTCGTGATTGACGCGACGGACAAAGTCCTCGGCCGTGTCGCCAGCGAAGTGGCACGCCGTCTGCGCGGCAAACACAAGCCGGAATTTACTCCGCACGTCGACACGGGCGATTACATCATCGTCGTCAACGCGGCCAAACTGCGTGTCACCGGCACGAAGGAAACCGACAAGAAGTACTACCGCCACTCGGGCTACCCGGGCGGTATCTACGAAACCACGTTTGGCAAGATGCAACAGCGCTTCCCGGGCCGCGCCCTGGAGAAGGCTGTCAAGGGCATGCTGCCGAAGGGTCCGCTGGGCTATGCGATGATCAAGAAGCTGAAGGTGTACGCCGAAGCCGAGCATCCGCATGAAGCGCAGCAGCCCAAGGCGCTGGAAATCTAAGGGGGCCATCCATGATCGGAAATTGGAACTACGGTACTGGCCGCCGCAAGAGCGCTGTGGCTCGTGTCTTCATCAAGTCGGGCAAGGGCGACATCGTCGTCAATGGCAAGCCCATCAACGAGTACTTCGCTCGCGAAACCTCGCTGATGATCGTGCGCCAGCCGCTCGAACTGACCGCCCACGCACAGACCTTCGACATCAAGGTCAACGTGACCGGCGGCGGCGAAACCGGCCAGGCCGGTGCGGTGCGCCACGGCATCACCCGCGCGCTGATCGACTATGACGCCACTCTGAAGTCCGCGCTGTCCAAGGCCGGCTTCGTCACCCGCGATGCGCGTGAAGTCGAGCGCAAGAAGGTCGGTCTGCACAAGGCACGTCGTCGCAAGCAGTTCTCGAAGCGTTGATGCGCCGGGCAAGCCGGGATCCTGTCCCGGATTGCGCAGCCAGCAAGAACCGCACGCCTGTCGTGCGGTTTTTGTTTTGGTAGCGTCGCTGTCTGGAGCGTCGTTGCCTGGTGCGCCTTTGCTTTGGAGCATCGTTGCCAGCAGCGTTGTTGCCGCATCACGGTGGTACGGGCAGTTGGCCGCACAATGCATCGTCATGGATACAATGGCGCTTTCCCAAGTTTCCCAATGAGGCCGCGATGCTGTTTTCGAAGAAGAAAGGGTTGACGATCGACACCCTGATCGGTCGCCAGACCGTCGTCGAAGGCGACCTCCACTTCTCGGGCGGCCTGCGGCTCGACGGCCGCGTGCGCGGCAACGTGCTGGCCGTGGCCGATCAGCCCAGCATGCTGGTGGTCAGCGAGACCGGCGTGGTCGAGGGCGAGGTCAAGGTCGGCCATCTGGTGCTGAACGGCACGGTGACCGGTCCGGTACATGCCGCCGAGCTGCTGGAACTGCAGCCGCAGGCCCGTGTGCAGGGCGAAGTGCATTACGCGGCGCTGGAAATGCACCAAGGCGCGATTGTCGAGGGCCGTCTGGTTCCGCTCGGGAACACCGAGCCCAAGCAGTTGCCCAACTTGAAACTGGCCGCAGGCAGCGAAGAAAGCGCCTGAGGCCGCGCGCCCGGAAATGCGCGTGAACCATGCCCCTTGAATCGATGGGGGATCGGCACGATCTTTCCAGTGCGCTTAGAATACCGGCGTATCTAAATAGGAGAACCCCATGAACGCAGTCGCAGAGGCACCCGTTACCGAGGACGTGCCGGCCCCGTTCGTCTTTACCGACAGCGCCGCCGACAAGGTCAAGCAGTTGATCGAGGAAGAGGGCAATGCCGATCTGAAACTGCGCGTCTTCGTGCAGGGCGGCGGTTGTTCCGGCTTCCAGTACGGCTTCACGTTCGACGAGGAAGTGAACGAGGACGACACCACGATGGTCAAGAACGGCGTCACCTTGTTGATCGACTCGATGAGCTACCAGTATCTGGTCGGCGCGGAGATCGACTACAAGGAAGACATCAACGGCGCCCAGTTCGTGATCAAGAACCCGAACGCCACGACCACCTGCGGTTGCGGCTCGTCGTTCTCGGTCTGACGCCAGTCCGCCTCGGCAAAGAAAAAGCGCACCAGCCGGTGCGCTTTTTTTTTGCCCCTCTTTATTGCTCCATCGGTTGCTCGGTCTGTTGCCGATTCGGTTGCCGCTTCTGTTGCCCCCTCCTGTCAGCCCCTGCTGTTACCCCCAATTTCCGGCGGCGGCCGCGGGTCTTACTGCGTCGCCCGCCAGACCACCGGAAACCAGTCCTCGCGCATGCGCTCTCCGTCGGCGAGCCCGATGCCCGGGAAGGGCGGCGAGGTGCGGCCCGGGCGGGCGATGTAGCGCACATCGTCGCCGAGAAAGCGCGCTGAAAACGCGCGCCGGCGTCCGGTGCCGGTATTGCCGGCGGCGCCATGGACGGTGCGGAAATCGAACACCACCGCGTCGCCCGGCTCCAGCTCCGGCGTCAGGATCCGGTGCGAACCGTCCTCGACGTCGGGCATCTCCATGAAGGCGTCGTCGCCGGCATAGAAGTTGTCGTTGCTGGCCCAGCGCTTGGGCCGTACCAGCCTGGGCCAGCGATGCGAGCCGAGCACCACGCGCAGCGTGTTGGCGGTAGTGACGGGGTCCAGCGGAATCCAGTAGCTGGCGGTCTGCCAGCCGTCGACGCAGTAATAGGGCAGGTCCTGATGCCAGGGCGTCGGCTTGGCCGTGCCGGGTTCCTTGACCAGGATGTGCTCGTGGAAGACCTGGGCCGCCTGCGAGCGCATCAGTTGCCCCGCGATCGCGGCCGCCGGCGACTCCCGCATGAAGGCCGCGAAGGCGGGAATGCGCTGCCAGTTGCAGTAGTCCTCGAAGAAGCGGCCGCTCTCGCCGCTGCGCACGTTCTCGATGGCAAACGGCCCCGGCGACGCCAGGTTCTGCTCGAAGCCTTCGCGCAACCGCTCGACCCAGCCGCTGAAGGCACCCCGTAGGACCAGCGCGCCGTCGCGCTGGTAGGTCTCGATCTGCGTGGCGCTGATTTCCATGGCTCCCCCTGAGTGATATCGGTCCGCGACGACAGTATCGAGGGCCCCTCTGAATAGGGAAAGCATATATTTTCTATGCTTCAATATAGCCTCTCTCTATAAAGCGGCCCCGACCCCTATCTCGACCCCGACCCCCGACCCCGCCCCCCCGGGCCCGTCCCGGGTTCCGGCTCCCTGGCCCCCAGGCCCAGCCCGCCACGCTCGCGATGATCGCCTTCTCCTTCCGCCAACTCGAATACTTTGTCGCCGTCGCCGAGCAGGGCAGCATCAGCGGCGCGGCGCGCGTGCGGCATGTGTCGCAGCCCTCGGTGTCGCTGGCGATCGGCCAGCTCGAACAGATCCTAGGTACGCCGCTGTTCCGCCGGCAGGTCAGCCGCGGACTGGCGCTGACCCCGGCGGGCCAACGGCTGCTGGCGCGCGCCCGCGACATCCTCGCGCTGGCCGCTGGCATTGGCGCCGACGAGGGCGAGGCGGCGACGCTGAGCGGCCAGCTGTCGCTGGTCTGCTTCCAGGACCTCGGTCCCTACCATGTGCCGGCGCTGCTGGCCGGTTTTCGCGCCCGCCATCCCGGCGTCGCCGTGACGCTGTTCGAGGCGGATCTGGCCACGGTTGCGCGCACGCTGCACGCCGGCAAGGCCGAGCTTGCGCTGACCTACGACCTCGGCTTCGACCACCGCGTGCTGCGCTGGCGCCTTGCCGAGCTGGCCCCCTATGCGCTGCTGCCGGCCGAGCATCCGCTGGCCGCGCAGCCGGACGTCAGCCTTGCCGAGCTGGCCGGCGAGCGCCTGATCCTCGAGGACATCGCGCAGACGCGCGAGTATTTCCTGTCCTTGTTCTGGGCCCACGGCCTGTACCCGCAGCTGCATCAGTACACGCAGACCTTCGAGATGCAGCGCGGCCTGGTCGCGCACGGCTATGGCGTGGCGCTGTCCTGCACGCGACCGGCCGGCGATCGCAGCTACGACGGTACGCCGATCGCCTGCCGCCCATTGCGCGAGACCGTGACGCCGCAGCGCGTGGTGCTGGCGCGGGCGGAATCGATCCGGCCCTCGCCGGTGGCGGAGGCCTTCATTCGGTGGGTCGAGCTGGAACGGGGTGCCGTGGCGTTGCACGAGGAGGGGCAGGCCGGCGCGGCCCGCTGAGACCGGTCCGCCGGTCCGCCAATCCGCCAGTCCACGGCACGCGAGAAGCGCGAGGCCGGGACCGCCGCGTCGCCGGAGCGATCAGCGCGGGTAAATCGCGCCGAGTACGCGCGGGCCGGCGGCGCCGGTCACCGTCGGCATATTGCCCGGTTGGCGGCGCAGGCATTGGCGCGCCAGCCAGGCAAAGGCGAGCGCCTCGACCTGCAGGACCGGCACGCCGAAATCGTCGGAGGTTTGCACGGTGACGCCGGGCAGGGCGGCCGCCAGGCGCGCCATCACGAAGCCGTTGCGGGCCCCGCCGCCGCAGACAATCAGGCGCCGCGCGTCCGGCGCATGGCGGCGGATATCCCGGGCGATCGCTTCGGCGGTCAGCGCCGCCAGCGTGGCCTGCACGTGCTGCGGGTCGCGTTCGGCGTCCTGCAGTTGCGCGTCCAGCCAGGCCGGATGGAACAGGTCGCGGCCGGTGCTCTTCGGCGGGGTTTGCTTGAAATAGGGCTCGTCGAGCAGCCGCGCCAGCAGCGCCTCGTCGATGCGGCCGCCGGCCGCCCAGTCGCCGTTGCCGTCGAAGGGCTGGCCGCGATGGCGCGCGATCCAGTGGTCCAGCAGCGCATTGCCCGGGCCGCAGTCGAAGCCGATCACCGGCCCGCCATCGCCGGGCAGCACGCTGATATTGGAGATGCCGCCGATATTGCAGACCACGCGGGTCTCGCCGGCCAGGCCGAACAGCGCCTGGTGCACGGCCGGCACCAGCGGCGCGCCCTGTCCGCCCGCGGCGACATCGCGGCTGCGGAAATCGGCAATGACGTCGATGCCGGTCAGCTCGGCGAGCAGCGCCGGATGCTGGCTCTGGCGCGTATAGCCGATGCCGTCGTAGCGGCCGGGACGGTGGCGGATGGTCTGGCCATGCGCGCCGATCGCCGCGACGGCGTCGGGCTTCACGGCGGCGTCGCGCAACAGTGCGGCCACGCAGTCGGCATAGACGCGCGCCAGCGCATTCGCGGCCAGCGCCTCGCGATGGATCTCGTCGTCGCCGGGCTGTTGCAGCGCGCCGAAGGCGGCGCGCAGGTCGTCGGGGAAGGGCTGGTGGCTGGCCGCGAGGACCCGGGGCTGCGCCCCGGCGAAGTCCACCAGCACGCCGTCGGCCCCGTCCATGCTGGTGCCGGACATCAGGCCGATCAGGAGTTCGGGGCGCGTGGCGGACATCGCGGCGTGGGGCGGTGCGCTCGGTGCCGCGTCAGTTGCCGTTGGAGGCGACGTTGTAGGTGCGCAGCGCGTTGATCCGGCTCAGCATGTCGCTGGTGTAGCTCAGGAACTGCTGGCGCGCGCGTCCGGTCAGCGCCGGCGATTCCATCAGCGTGATCGTCAACGGGTTCTGCGGCACGTCGTTGTGGCGGAACTCGTAGTGCAGGTGCGGACCGGTGGCCCAGCCGGTCGAGCCGACGTAGCCGATCAGCTGCCCCTGCATCACGCGCTGCCCTTGCTGGATGCCGGCAAAGCGCGACAGATGCGCGTAGTAGGTCGAGTAGCCGTTGTGGTGCTTGATGACGACGATATTGCCGTAGCCGTTTTGCTGGCCGACGAAATCGACTTCGCCATCGCCGGTGGCGAACACCTTGGTGCCGGTCGGCGCGGCGAAGTCCACGCCCTTGTGCTGCTGCCACTGGTGGTGCAGCGGGTGGTCGCGGCCGCCGAAACCGGACGACATCCGCGAGAACTCGACCGGCGAACGCAGGAACGGCCGCTTCATGCTGCGTCCGTCGAAGGTGTAGTAGGCGCCGTTCTTGCCGTCCGGCGCGTACCACAGCGCCTGGTGCAGCTGGTTGCGATTGATCAGTTCGATGGCGACCACGCGGCCGTTGCGCACGAAGGCCCCGTCGCGATAGCCCGATTCGTAGACGATGCGGAAGCGGTCGCCCTTGACGATGTCGTGGTGGAAGTCGATCACGCCCGAGAAGATCGAGATCATCTGGTCGACCACCTCATCGGGCACGTTGGCCGCGTCCATCGCCTTGAAGAAGCCGCCCGTGCCGATCGTGCCCGAGCCCATCTCGTAGTGCAGCTCGTTCTTGACGACCTCGATGCGGGCCTTGTACTCGGGATCGGCCAGGTCGCCGGCGCGCTCGATCACCAGCTGGCGCGAGATCGAGACGTCGCCGCCCATGTTGGCCTGCAGCGAGACCAGCAGATTGCTCTGGTCGACTTCCGCCTGCACGATCTGGCCCGGTTCGAGCTTGAACAGGCCGCGCGCGGTCGGGTTCTTGTGGATGAAGGCCTGCGCGTCGGGGTCGTCCACGCCGAGCCGCTTGAGCAGCGTGGCGATGGTGTCGCCGCGCTGCATGCGCTCCTGGCGTACGAAGGTGGCGCTGGTATCGGTCAGGCGCTCGAGCTGTTCGCGCAGGTCGGGCAGGCGCATGCCCTGGACCACGCGGGGCGCGTCGGGATCGTCGTAGGCGGTGCGCGGTGCCACGCCCATGGCGGCGGCCATGCCGAGCGTAAAGACGGTCGCGACCGACGCCGTCAATTGCTTGCGGCGGCGCGCATGCAGCGCATGGGTCGGATCGACGAGCACCACGAGCTCACGCGCGAAAACTTCGCGGAGTCTGGACCACATCACGTAAAATTCTGCCTTGGTTCGGGCTCCGCTGCCGCGACGATCTGTGCGTGTCTGCCTTCCTCCCCCGAGGTGCGGCGCGGGCTGTCTTTCGTTTGCCGCCTACAATGGCGGTTGGCCTACGGGATGGCTCCCGGCCGGCCGAATCGGCGGATTATACCAAAAACTTCCCCGGTGTCCGCCCGAATGTTCATGTATTTCAACGACTTAAGTCATGACCGACGTATCCTCCGGCGCCGCGACCTCCTACCCCCTGACGCCGTCCGTGATGCACGCGCTGGAAGTGTCCAAGCGCGGCTGCGACGAACTGCTGATCGAATCCGAATGGCTGCAGAAGCTGGCGCGTAGCGAAGCGACCGGCGTGCCGTTGCGGATCAAGCTGGGCCTGGATCCGACCGCGCCGGACATCCACATCGGCCACACGGTCGTGCTCAACAAGATGCGCCAGCTGCAGGACCTCGGCCATCACGTGATCTTCCTGATCGGCGACTTCACTTCGACCATCGGCGATCCGTCCGGCCGCAACAGCACCCGGCCGCCGCTGACGCGCGAACAGATCGAAGCCAACGCGCAGACCTACTACCGCCAGGCCAGCCTGGTGCTCGACCCGTCCAGGACCGAGATCCGCTACAACAGCGAGTGGTGCGACCCGTTGGGCGCGCGCGGCATGATCCAGCTCGCCGCGAAGTACACCGTCGCCCGCATGATGGAGCGCGACGACTTCACCAAGCGCTACCGGTCTGGGATTCCGATTTCGGTCCATGAGTTCCTTTACCCGCTGATGCAGGGCTACGACTCAGTTGCATTGAAGTCCGATCTGGAGCTCGGCGGTACCGACCAGAAGTTCAATCTGCTGGTCGGCCGCGAGCTGCAGAAGGAATACGGCCAGGAGCCGCAGTGCATCCTGACCATGCCGCTGCTGGTCGGCCTGGACGGCGTCGAGAAGATGTCCAAGTCCAAGGGCAACTACGTCGGCGTGACCGAGCCGCCCAGCGAGATGTTCGGCAAGCTGATGAGTATCTCGGACGACCTGATGTGGCGCTACTACGAATTGCTGTCGTTCCGCCCGATGTCCGAGATCGACCTGATGAAGCAGGAAGTGGCGCTCGGCCGCAACCCGCGCGACTGCAAGGTGATGCTGGCGCAGGAGATCGTCACGCGCTTCCACAGCGCGGCCGATGCCGGCAAGGCGCTGGAGGACTTCAACCACCGCGCCCGCGGCGGCGTGCCCGACGACATCCCCGAAGTCAGCCTGTCCGGCGCGCCGCTGGGCATCGCGCAGCTGCTCAAGCAGGCCAACCTGGTGCCGTCGTCGTCCGAGGCCAACCGCAATATCGAGCAGGGCGGCGTGCGCATCGATGGCACCCAGATCAGCGACAAGGCGCTGAAGGTCGAGGCCGGCACCTATGTGGTCCAGGTCGGCAAGCGCCGTTTCGCGCGCGTGACGCTGTCCTGAGGCGGCCCCGATGATTGCGTTGATCCAGCGCGTGGCGCGAGCCAGCGTGACGGTCGATGGCCGGGTCACCGGCGAGATCGGTGCCGGCCTGCTGGCGCTGGTCTGCGCCGAACGCGGCGACACCGAGAGCGAGGCCGAGCGCCTGCTGGCCAAGCTGCTCGGCTATCGGGTGTTCTCGGACGCCGCCGGCAAGATGAACCTGCCGGTGCGCGACATCGACGGCAAGGGCACGCCAGGCGGCCTGCTGGTGGTGTCGCAGTTCACGCTGGCCGCCGATACCAACAGCGGCACGCGGCCCAGCTTCACGCCGGCGGCCTCGCCCGAGGACGGCCGCCGCCTGTACGAGCATTTCGTCGCGCGCGCGCGCGCCGCGCATCCCGAGGTGCAGACCGGGGAGTTCGGCGCGATGATGCAGGTCAGCCTGGTCAACGACGGCCCGGTCACGTTCTGGCTGCGGGTGCCGCCACCGTCGCCGCCGTCCCCGTCCCCGTCCCCGTCATCCACGCCGCCCCGCGCGGCCAACCCTTGAGCGCAAGGAGACAAGCATGAGACTCTGGAGCAACGCCTTTGCCGACATGGCGCCGATTCCCGGCGAGTTCGCCTTTGCCGTGCCGGATGCCGCCAACCACATCACGCTGTCCGGCAACCGCAATCCGGACCTGCACTGGGAAGGCGCGCCCTCGGGCACGCGCTCGTTCGTGCTGATCTGCCACGATCGCGACGTGCCCAGCCGCGGCGACGACGTCAACCAGGAAGGCCGCGAAGTCCCGGCCAGCCTGCCGCGCGTGGACTTCTTCCACTGGGTGCTGGTCGACATCCCGCCGGGCCTGACGACGATCTCGGCCGGCTCGCACAGCGACGGCGTGATCGCGCGCGGCAAGCCCGGTCCGGAGGCGACCGGCGGCACCGCGGCCGCGGGCGGCCTGCGCCACGGCGTCAACGACTACACCAGCTGGTTCGCCGGCGACAAGGACATGGCGGGCGACTACTACGGCTACGACGGCCCGTGCCCGCCGTGGAACGACGCGATCGTGCACCACTACGTGTTCACGATCTATGCGCTGGATCTGGACCGCCTGCCGCTCGAGGGCCGCTTCACCGGCGCGCAGGTGCGCGAGGCGATCGAAGGCCACGTGCTCGACCAGGCCAGCCTGACCGGCACCTATACCCTGAACCCCAAACTGGCGGCGAAGCAGTCGGCCGGCTGACGCCGCCGCAGCCCCAACACCAAGAAAAAGCGCGCACCCGGCGCGCGCGAAGGAAACGGCATGACGTTCACGCCCGGGCCGCAGTCGCTGCTGGCCATCACCCATCTGATCGTGATCCGACACGGCGAAACGGCCTGGAACCGCGAACGGCGGCTGCAGGGGCAGCTCGATATCCCGCTGAACGATACCGGCCACGCGCAGGCACGCGCGCTGGCCAGTTCGCTGGCGGGCGAACCGGTCGACGCGATCTATTCGAGCGACCTGTCGCGCGCGATGCAGACCGCGGCGCCGTTGTCCGAAGCGCTGGGCGTGCCGGTACAGTCCGAGCCGCGCCTGCGCGAGCGCTGCTACGGCACGCTCGAGGGCATGACCTATGCCGAGGTCGCGCAGCAGCGGCCGGAGGACTTCGCCCGCTGGCAGGCGCGCGTGCCGGACTACGCGCCGCCGCAGGGCGAGTCGCTGCGGGACTTCCACGAGCGCGCCGTCGAGGTCGTGCTGGCGCTGGTGCGCCGTCATCCGGGCGAGCGCATCGCGCTGGTCGCGCATGGCGGCGTGCTTGACTGCCTGTATCGCGAGGCCACCGGCATGACGCTGGAAGCGCCGCGCGAGCACGAGCTGCTCAATGCCAGCGTCAATCGCCTGCGCAGCGACAGCCACCGGCTGACCGTGGCGCAGTGGGCCGACGTCAGCCACCTGGCCACGCTGACGCTGGACGAGGTCGATCGGCGCGTGCCGTGACTTACGGCAGCGCCGATTCCGGTCGGCGCTATCCTCCGGCGCTATTCCCCGGCGTTATTCCGCGGCGCTATTCCGGAGCGCAACTTCCAGCGCTGTGCCGCGGCGTTATTGCCGAGCGCAATCTCCCACGCTATACCCGCAACCGGAACGGCGTGAAGTCGGTATCGCGGTCGTACCAGTCCTCGTCCTCGGCACGCTTCAGGAAGGCCACCACGCGATAGGTGACCGGCGTCATCACGACCTCCCAGCCGGTCTTCAGCACGTACTGCGCGACCGCCACCTGCACCACCTTCTCCAGCGGCCAGATGCCGTAGAACGCGATCACGTAGAACAGCGACGAGTCGACCAGCTCGCCGGCCAGCGTCGAGCCGATCGTGCGCGTCCACAGCCAGCGGCCGCGCGTCCACAGCTTCATCTTGGCCAGCACGTAGCTGTTGGTGAAGCTGCCGCAGCAGAAGGCGATCAGCGAGCCCAGCGCGATGCGCCACGTGTTGCCGAACACGTCCTCCAGGCTCTTCTGATAGTCGGCCATGAACGGCGCCACCGGCATCGACAGCACCACCAGGCTCATGAAGGTCGCGAAGGCCAGCGCCGCGAAGCCGGCCCACACCACGCGCCGGTCGCGGCCATAGCCGTAGACCTCGGTCAGCACGTCGCCGAAGATGTACGAGACCGGGAAGAACAGCACGCCGGCGCCGAAGGTCACCGGGCCGATCCAGGGCAGCGTGACCTGCGCCGCCTTGGCCGCGCCGATCAGGTTCGAGCACAACAGCACGGTGACGAAGGCCACCATCACCAGATCGTAGTAGCGGTAAACGCGTCCGGTACGGGGCGCGGCGCGGGTTGTGGTCATGGTGTTCCCTGGTTTTTTGCTGGCGATTATGCCAGCAGCGGGCAGGGCGGGCTGGCGGGGGGCCTGGAGGCCCCTGGTGCTTTGGGGCTTTGGGCCATTGGGGCTCCGGCGAGGCCGCCGTCCCCGCTGGCGCCGCATGCGAACGCGAGGCGCCAGGTGTATCGTTGCGGCATTCTCGACCGCCAAGCCACACGGAGCCCGCCGCCATGACATGGTCCTCCAGCCAATACCTGCAATTCGAAGACGAGAGAACGCGCCCGGCGCGCGAGCTGATCGCCGCCGTGCCGACGCAAACCGTTCGCAGCGCGATCGACTTGGGCTGCGGCCCCGGCAATTCGACCGAGGTGCTGGCCGCGCGCTATCCCGACGCGCGGATCGTCGGCCTCGACAGCTCGCAGGACATGATCGACGCCGCCCGCAAGCGGCTGCCGCAGTTCGAGTTCCAGCTCGGCGATATCAGCGCCTGGCGCGATCCGGGGCCGTACGATCTGGTACTCGCCAACGCCGCGCTGCAATGGGTGCCGGACCATGCCGGGCTGTTCCCGTCGCTGGCCCAGCGCCTTGCGCCGGGCGGCAGCCTGGCCGTGCAGATGCCCGACAACCTCGATCAGCCGACCCATCGGCTGATGCGCGAGGTCGCGGGGGACGGTCCGTGGGCGCAGGCGCTGTCGCAGGCCGCGGCCGCGCGCACCACGCTGCCGCCGGCGGGCTGGTACTACGACCTGCTGCGGCCCCACTGTGCCCGCGTCGATATCTGGCGCACGACGTATCACCACACGCTGGCGGGCGCGCCGGCCGTGGTCGAATGGCTGAAGGGAACGGGTCTGCGGCCTTTCCTGGAGCCGCTGGACGCCGGGCAGCGGGAGGCGTTTCTCGCGCGCTACACGGCGGCGATCGCCGAAGCCTATCCGGCGCAGGTCGATGGGGTGGTGCTGCTGCCGTTTCCGCGGCTGTTCATCGTGGCGACGCGATGATGCCGCGGCGTCAGTTCTTGCCGGCGGGGGGGTTGGTGGACGCGTCGGCGGGACCGTCGGCGCAATCGCCGGCGGAGGCGTTGGCGGAATCGCGGGCGGTATCGTTGGCAGAACCATCGCCCGTCGCGCCGGCGAGCGCAGCCGCGCAATAGGCGGCGATCGCGTCGAGCACGCTGTCGGCCTCGCCGACCGCCGCCGCGCTGCGGATCCGGATGCCGGCCAGCCGCGCGCGGCAATCGTCGAGCAGCGCCGGCAGGTCGCGGCGCAGATGGCCGCCCTGGCCGAAAAACACCGGCACCACCAGGATGTCGTCGATCTGCTGCGCGGCCAGTTGCGTCAGCGTGTCGGGCAGGTTCGGCGTCATCAGCTCAAGAAAGGCCAGCCGGACCGCGCAATCGGGCAGCATCGCGGTCAGTCGCGCATGCAGCCGGTCGAACGGCTCCCGCCAGCGCGCATCGCGCGCGCCGTGGGCGAACAGCACCAGCGCCTGGCGGGCCGGCTTGTCGCTGGGCAGGTCGGCGCGCGAGGCCATCGCTCAATGCCGGTCGACCCAGCGCAGCGCGGTCAGCGCGACCAGCAGGTACAGCGTGCCGGGCAGCAGCGCGGAAACGATCGGCGGCCAGGTGTGCAGCAGGCCCACGTGCGAGAACAGCGTGTTGGACAGGTGGAAGGACAGCCCCAGCATGATGCCGCCGAACACCTTGATGCCGACCGCGCCGGCGCGTGCGTGCAGATAGGCGAACGGCAGCGCCAGCGCCATCATCACGAACAGCGTCAGCGGATAGACCACCTTCTTCCAGAACGCGATCTCGTAGCGCTGCGTGTCCTGCTTGTTGTCGCGCAGATGGCGGATATAGCGGAACAGGTCCAGCGTCGACATGCGCTCCGGCGTCACCAGCAGCACCGACAGGATCTGCGGCGTCAGCTCCGAGTGCATCGTCATGTCGGGAAAGCTCTTGCGCTCGGCCCGGAACGCCGGCGCCAGCCCGTCGCGCTGCGCGCCGGCCGGCGGCGGCGCTTCGGCGAAGCGGGTTTCCGTGACCTTGGACAGCTGCCATGACTGGTCGCCGCGGTAGCGCCCTTCCTCGGCGACGCGGATCACGCTGAGGCGATAGTCGCCGTCGAATTCGTAGATCGTCACCCCATTGATGGTCTGGTCCGGCTTCAGGCCGGCCACGTTGACGAAGCGGGTCAGCTCGCCGCCGGTGGCCGGATCCTTGCCGCGGTCCTTGACCCAGACGCCCGAGCGGAAGCCCGACGACACCGTCGCGCCCAGCGAATCGAGCTTGACCTTCTGCGCGTACTGCTCGGTCTTGGGTCCGATGAACTCGCCGAACAGGAACGTCGCGATCGCCAGCGGAATCGCCAGCTTGAACAGCGAGAACAGCGCCTGCCGCGTATTGAGACCGGCCACGCGGAAGATCGTGTATTCGGACTGGCTCGCCAGCTGCGAGAACACATAGATCGCGCTGATCAGCGCCGCGATCGGCAGCACCTCGTAGATTCGGGTCGGCGCCTGCAGCACGACGTGGAAGAAGGCGACCAGCGAGGTGTAGCCGGCCGTCACGTTCTCCAGCTCGTTGAGCATGTCGAAGAACACGAACAGCGCCAGCACCGCGAACAGGATGAACGCGAAGACGCCGTAGATCAGCCGGCCGAAGTAGCGCTCGTAGACGTGCAGCAACCTCATGCCGGGTCTCCCTGCGGGGTGCGGCGGCGCAGCCCGAACACCGCGCGCCAGCCACCGAGGCTGTAACGCTGGCGGTAGCGGAACAGCATCACCGCGCCGAGGAAGGCGAGCAGGTGGAACGGCCACCAGGCGAGCCCGAAGGGCAGCGAGCCAGAGCGGACCCAGGCCTGCGACAGGTTGATCAGGTTGCTGTAGGTCAGGTAGATCAGCACGGCGAACACCAGCGGCGTATAGCGGCCCAGGCGCGGGTTGACATAGGCCAGCGGGATCGCGATCAGCACGAAGTTGAAGGCCAGGATCGGCAGCGACAGCCGCCAGATCAGCTCGCCGAGGTTTTCATTGGTCGGATTGCGCAGCAGCTCGATGGTGTCGCGGCTCTTGACCGGCAGGTTGGCGTCGCTCTCGGGCGGCTTGCTGTCGACCTTGACCGCATAACGGTCGAACTCGACGATGCGGTAATCCAGCTTGCCCGGGGTGCCGGTGTAGCGGCGGCCGTCCTCCATCACCACCAGCCGGTCGCCGTTGGGCATGGTCTCGAACTGGCCCTGATGGGCCAGCGCCACGCCGACCTTGCCGGCCTCGGCATTGGCGACGAACACATTGCGCGCATGGCGCATATCGCCGTCGATGCTCTCGATGAACAGCACGTAGTTGCCGTTGGCCGGCTCGATGAAGCGGCCGGCGGCGATCATCGACAGCACGCCGCGTTGCTGGAAGCGGTCGCGGAACAGCGCGCTCTGCTGGTTGGCCCAGGGCCAGGCGAAGGCGCCCAGGAACAGCGCCAATATCACGAAGGGCGCCGCGAACTGCAGCACGGGCTTGATGAAGTCGCGCAGGGACAGGCCGGCCGAGAACCAGACCACCATCTCGGAGTCCTTGTACCAGCGCGTCAGCACGATCAGCGTGGAGATGAACAACGTCGCGCACAGCAGGATCGCCAGGTAGCCGAGCGCGGCCAGGCCGATCAGCATCAGCACGTCGTTGGGGCTGGCACGGCCGGTGGCGGCCATGCCGAGAATACGGATCACGAGCGAGGTCAGCATGAAGGTCAGCATGACCAGGAACACCGCGCCGGCGGTGTAGGCGAGCTCGCGTCGCAAGGCTTGTTGAAAAATCATGCGATGTCGGTTCCGGGCTGCCGGCCAGCGCGGCGGCGGCGCACGCCGGCGGCTGACGGAGGGTACGGCGTCAGCGCTGCAGGCCAGCGGCGGCCAGTCGCTGCGGAAGTGACTGCCAAAAGTTCGCGAAGCAAAATCGCGGATAATGGAGGCTTTCGTTCTACACGAGCCCCTGGAAGGAAGCGCGATGGAATTTAGCACAAAAGCCCTGGATTTGAGCAAAGCGGGCCAGAATGGTTTCCTGGCGACCAAGACCGACTGCCTGGTGGTCGGTGTGTTCGAGGGCCAGAGCCTGGACGGCGTCGCCAAGGCGCTGGACGCCGCGACCCGGGGCCTGGTGGCTAGATTGATCAAGCTCGGCGACTTCGAAGGCAAGCGCAATTCGCAGCTGATGCTGCACGAGGTCGCCGGCATCGGCGCCGCCCGCGTGCTGCTGGTGGGCCTGGGCAAGGAGGCGGAGTTCGGCGACAAGGCATTCGCCGATGCGGTGCGTACCGCGTTGCGTGCGTTGAGCGGCACGCGTGCCGCCAATGTCCTGTGGTGCCTCGCGCAGCCGGCGCCGCGCGCCGCCGGGCAGGGCGCGGAGGGCGCGACCCGCGACATCGCCTGGCGCGTGATCACCACCGTCACGCTGATCCGCGAGGCGGGCTACCGGCTGCTGGAGCGCCATCCCGAACTCAAGCGCAACGGCGCCAAGAACAACGACAAGGCCCTGGGCCTGCGCAAGGTAGTGCTGGCGGTCGATGCGGCCGAGGCCAAGGCCGCGAACCAGGCCGTGGTGCGCGGCGTGGCGATCGCCAACGGCATGGAGCTGACCAAGGACCTGGGCAACCTGCCTTCCAATATCTGCACGCCGACCTATCTGGCCGACACCGCGCGCTCGATCGCGCGCCGCTTCAAGCTGAAGGTCGAGGTGCTGGGCCGCAAGCAGATCGAGGCGCTGAAGATGGGCGCCTTCCTCGCGGTCACCAAGGGCACCGCCGAGCCGCCGCAGTTCATCGTGCTGCGCTACGACGGCGGCGGCGCGCGCCAGGCGCCGGTGGTGCTGGTGGGCAAGGGCATCACCTTCGATACCGGCGGCATCTCGCTGAAGCCGGGCGAGGGCATGGACGAAATGAAGTACGACATGTGCGGCGCCGCCTCGGTGCTCGGCACGCTGCAGGCGGTGGCCGAGATGGGGCTGAAGCTCAATGTCATCGCCGTGGTTCCGACCTGCGAGAACATGCCGAGCGGCACCGCCACCAAGCCGGGCGACGTGGTGACCAGCATGTCGGGCCAGACCATCGAGATCCTGAACACCGATGCCGAGGGCCGCCTGATCCTGTGCGACGCGCTGACCTATGTCGAGCGCTTCAAGCCGGCCGCGGTGATCGACGTCGCCACGCTGACCGGGGCCTGCATCATCGCGCTCGGCCACGTCAACAGCGGCCTGTACGCGCGCAGCGACGCGCTGGCCGACCAGCTGGTGCAGGCCGGCCGCAAGGCGATGGACGGCGCGTGGCGCATGCCGCTGGACGACGAGTACCAGGAGCAGCTCAAGTCCAACTTCGCCGACATGGCGAACATCGGCGGCCGTCCGGCCGGCAGCGTCACGGCGGCCTGCTTCCTGGCGCGCTTTGCCGACAAGTACGACTGGGCCCACCTGGACATCGCCGGCACCGCGTGGAAGAGCGGCGCGGCCAAGGGCGCCACGGGCCGCCCGGTGCCGCTGCTGACGCAATTCCTGATGGACCGCGCAGGCTGATCTCCCAACTCCCATGACGCGCATCGACTTCCACAGCAACGTGCCGGACAAGCTCGGCTATGTCTGCCGGCTGATCCGCAAGGCCTACGGGGCCGGGCAAAAGATCGTGGTGCATGCCGAGCCAGCGATGCTGGCGCGGCTCGATGCGCAGCTGTGGACCTTCTCGGCGCTGGATTTTCTGCCGCACTGCGGGCTCGACAGCCCGCACGCGGCGGAAACGCCGATCGTGCTGGCCGCCGCGCTCGACGCGGTGCCGCACCACGAACTGCTGATCAATCTGGATACGAGGATCCCGCTGCAGTTCGCCAGCTTCGAACGCATGATCGAAGTGGTCGGCGGCGACGCCGACGATCGCGCCGCCGGGCGCGAACGCTATCGCCAATATCGCGAGCGGGGCTATCCGCTGATGCACCACGATATCGGGCAACGCAATCAGGGCGAGGCCGCCGGCGCCTAGCTTCGGCTTCCCTCGGGGCAGCGTAGCGCGGTCCCTCCAACGCTCGCTCCGAACGCTTCGCTTCGAGCGCTCCGTTCGAACGCTTCGCTTCAAGCGCTCCCTTCGAACGCTTCGCTTCGAGCGCTCCCTTCGAACGCTCGCCTTCGAGCGCTTCCCTTCGAACGCTTCCTATAGTGGTCTCCGCCAGTTAACTTCGCAGCATTTCAGGCAAGCACCGTAGCCCATAGGCTGGCAACTTACGGCATCGGCTTCCGCCGTGTTCCGTTGTCCTTCCTTCAGGTGTCCTTGCCCTATGCTCGACTACTCTGCTCGCCAGCCGCGGCCGCGTCCGCCGCGCCATTCAGACCGAAACCCGGTCGATCGCCATGTTGCCGATCATGCCGGCCGCTATCCGCTGTACGGTCCTCTGCGCTATCCCACCGGCCATTCCCGCATCCCGCCCGGGCATGACGGTCACGACTTCCACTTGCCGTGCCGCCTGCCGGGGCCGACCTGCCTCGACGTACGCGAGCCCGTCGACGAGGCGAATGGGGACGGGCTGCGAACGCCCGGCCGTCATCACGACGCCTCATACAAGCTGGTGTTCGCGTTTCGCGAGGTCGTCCGCGACCTGATCCGCGACTTCATCTCGGATCCGTGGCTGCAGACGGCAGACTTCGATTCCATGGAGATGGTGCCGACGCACCACGTATCGGACGGGCTGCGCGTGGGCCTGAACGATGTGGTCTGGCGGGTGCGCGTGCCGGGACAGCAGCAGCCGGTCCACCTGCTGATCGAGTTCCAAAGCAGCCACGACCCGCATATGGCCGCGCGCATGCTGGCCTACGTCGGCATGTTCTATCGCGATGTCAGCCGACGCTGCCGCGGCCGGGGCCGGCACCGCTATCCGCTGGTATTCCCGATCGTGCTTTACAACGGCACCGAGCGATGGCGTGCGCCGACGGACATTGGAGCAATGATTCCGGTCGTACCGGGCCGCGTCGCGGACCATCAGCCCAGTCTGCAGTACTGCCTGATCGACCGTAGCGCCTATACCCAATCGGAACTGGCAACACAGCGCAATCTTGTCGCCGTGCTGATGCGACTCGAACAGGCGACGACGGTGGATGCCGTGTTTGCGCCGTTGCGGCTTGCCAGGGAACTGGCGCAAGGCAATGCCGCGCTCGACACCGCGCTGGCCGCATGGGTCGTGGCGCGAGCCGCCAACTTCAGCGCCGCCGCGCTGGATCTCAACGAAGTGCACAACCTGATGGAGCTGGATATGGAACTGTCGCAAGGCTATGGAAAGTGGGCGCGCCGGTTGGAGCGCGACATCACGCGGAAGGTCAAGGCCAAGCTCGAGGCCGAAGTAAGGGCAGAGCTATTGATCAAACTGCTCGACCATCGCTTCGGTCCCTTGCCCGAGGACATCGCCGCCAAGGTGCTTTCCGCGTCGGTGCAGCAGATCGAGGACTGGGCGCGTCGCGTGCTATACGCGCAACGCCTCGATGACGTGTTCCTCTGCTAGCCGGCGGCCGTCCCGCCGGCGCCTGGGTCGCGATGCGTTTCGCGTGATCGCGATCCTCCGACCCCCCGACGCTTCACTGGCGTATCAGCGTCGATTTCCCGAACAGGCTCTCGAGAAAATCCACCATCAGCCTGGCGGTCTGGTTGCGGACGTCGCAAGCCGGATTGAGTTCGAGCACGTCGAGCGATCCGAGCCGGCCGGTGTCCGCGATCATCTCCATGCAAAGCTGCGTTTCGCGATAGGTCGGGCCGCCCATCACGATTGTGCCGACGCCCGGTGCGATGCTGCAGTCGAGGAAGTCCACGTCGAAGCTGACGTGTAGATGGGTGTTGTCGTCGATGCCGGCGAGCGCGTTCTGCATGGTATGGCGCATGCCGTTCTCGTCGATGTAGCGCATGTCGAAGACCGCGAGGTTCAGGTCTCGCAGCCGCCGTTTCTCTTCGGCGTCGACGCTGCGAATGCCGACCTGCCGGATATGCTCGGGCTTGACCGCCGGCACCGTGCCGCTCAGCGAGATCAAAGGCGTGGGGCCATCGCCGCACAGGCACGCCACCGGCATGCCGTGGATATTGCCGGTCGGACTGGTGGAGCCGGTATTGGCGTCGGCGTGCGCGTCCAGCCAAAGCACCAGCAGCTTCTTGCCGGTGTCGCGACAATGGCGCGCGGCCGCACTGATCGACCCGATCGCCAGGCAATGGTCGCCGCCCAGCAGCAGCGGAAAGCGTCCGTCCTGCAGGCAGCCGTAGCAGGCATCGAACACGCCGCGGTTCCACGCCACCACTTCGTCGAGGTGCCGCATGCCGTCGATCGGCTGATGCCACGGATTGGCCGGGCCGGACAGATTGCCGCCATCGACGACGTCGAGCCCATTGCGCAGCAGGGCACCGGCGATATCGGCGACGCGCATCGCCTCCGGTCCCATCGATGCGCCGCGCGTGCTGGCGCCGACATCGGTAGGCGCGCCAATCAACATCACTGTCTTCATGGTCCCTCCTTGCGGTATCCGGGGCCGCCGGTGCCCGCGCGTTGTCCGGGGCCGCCGATCACCGGGCCATGATACCGCCCGGAGGAGAGCTCAGTCCGGCATGGCCCGCGGGTCGTATTGCGTGGCGAACTCGGGCGAGGGCGGAATCGGCTTGATGATGTCGATCAGTACGCCGTTGGGATCGGCGGTGATGAAGTGCCGCTGGCCGAAGGGCTCGTCGCGCAGCGCCAGCCGGATCGGCAGGCCGGCCTGCTGCAGCCGCGCGTACAGCGTGTCGACGTCCTCGACCTCGAAGTTCAGGATGGTGCCCGCCACCGGCGCGCGGCTGCCCACGGGGATCGTCTCGTGCCGGTAGTCGAGCACGGCGAGGTTGACGCCGGCATCGTCCGCCGACTGCAGATGCCAGTACCAGTCGCTCGAGAACAGCGCCGTGAAGCCGAAATGCCGCTGATAGAAGGCCGCCGTGGCTGCCACATCGGCGGTCTGGATGACGGGGTAGAAGCTGGTGATCTTCATGACGGACTCCGTTCGGTGCGGCCGCTTGGGGAAATGGCCGGATGACATTAACATGCAATCTGTATCTTTTTTGTCGTTATAACATACAGGCTGTATGTATGCAAAGAAAAATGCCACGGACCAACCGTGAACGCACCGAGGCCACGCGCCGCGCCTTGCTGGCGGCCGCGCGCGCCCTGTTTGTCGACAAGGGGTATGCCGATACCTCGACTCCGGAAATCGTCGCGGCCGCCGGCATCACGCGCGGCGCGCTCTATCACCACTTCGATGACAAGCGCGCGCTGTTTCGCGCGGTGCTGGAGGAGGAGGCAAGGGCGGTGGCCGACGAGATCGAGCGCGCGGCGCCCGCCACGCGCTCGCCGCGCAAGGCGCTGATCGCCGGCAGCGAGGCCTATCTCGATGCGATGACGGTGGCCGGACGCACGCGGCTGCTGCTGGTGGATGGTCCGGCGGTGTTGGGCGCCGGCGAAAGCC
>NZ_JCBAJO010000047.1:0-25614 GCF_059772245.1 Cupriavidus sp. R6-3 | reverse complement strand
CCGGCGCCGAACGCCCCGTTTCGCTCTCGCCGCTCTGCCGCCCCGGTCACCTCCCGGGCGGCACGGCGGCGCCTTGCTTATGAACAAAGCCCTCGTCATCGCGCCCAACTGGATCGGCGACGCCCTGATGGCGCAGCCGCTGTTCGCGCTGCTCAAGCAACGCCATCCGCGTCTGGCCATCGATGCGCTCGCGCCGAAATGGGTCGCGCCCGTCCTCGCGCGCATGCCCGAGATCGGGCGCGTGTTTCCCAGCGACCTGGCGCACGGCAAGCTGCAGCTGTCGGCGCGGCTGATGTTCGCCCAGCAGCTGAAGAACGAAGGCTACGACGTCGCCTACGTGCTGCCCAACTCGCTGAAGTCCGCGCTGATCCCGTGGCTGGCCGGCATTCCGCTGCGGGTCGGCTATCGCGGCGAGGCGCGCTTCGGCCTGCTCAACATCCGCCACGCCAATCCGCCGAAGGACAAGCGTCCGCCGATGGTCGAGCACTATGCGCGGCTGGCGCTCAAACCCGGCGCGCGGCTGCCCGAGGGCCTACCCGAGCCGCGGCTGCGCGTCGATCCGGCGCGCGTGGTCAAGACCGCCGAGCGCTTCGACATCGCGCCGCAGACCCGGCTGATCGCCTTCTGCCCGGGCGCCGAATACGGTCCGGCCAAGCGCTGGCCCGCCGCGCATTTCGCCGAGCTGGCGCAGATGCTGCGCCGCTCGTACCCGTACGCGCAGATCGTGACGCTGGGCTCGGCCAAGGACGGCGAGATCGCCGCCGAGATCTGCGCCGGCGCGCCCTTCGTGCGCAATCTGTGCGGCCAGACCTCGCTGGACGACGCGGTCGACCTGCTGGCACTGTCCGAGGCGGCGGTCTGCAACGACTCCGGCCTGATGCACGTGGCCGCCGCGCTAAACCGGCCGCAGGTCGCGGTATTCGGCTCCAGCGATCCGCGCCATACGCCCCCGCTGTCACAGGCAGCGAGTATCATGTGGCTCCAGCTCGAGTGCAGCCCGTGTTTCCAGCGCGAATGTCCGCTCGGCCATCTGCGCTGCTTGCGGGAGATCGAGCCCGAAATGGTCTTCGTGGAACTGCGCAAGCTGCTGCACCGGCCCTGATGGAACCACCGCTGACTGAATAGCTGAACTGCGAATAGCTGAACCGCGTGCGCCGACCCGGCGCCGCCAGGCGCGTCCGGCGCGCCGTTGATTGACCCGCGATGGCCGTCCCCGCCCACACCGCCAGACACCGGCGACCGGGACGGCTTCGATTCATGGCCCGGCCTGCCGGCAGGGCCCACCGACCGATCCCGCCATGCCTCGCTTCGCCCGCCTGTTCGATTCCGCCGAAGACATCCTGGAAGCCTTTCGCGAGGCATTGAAGCTGCGCGATGCCGAAGGCGCGCTGAAGCTGTGGCTGGACGAGGATTCGATCACCTGCGTGATGCCCGACGGCCAGCGGCTGATCGGCCACGATCATCTGCGCCAGGCCTTCCTGCAGCTGCTGGACCGCCAGCCGGTGCTGATCGACGTGCTGGAAAGCAGCAGCCATTCGACGCTGGGCGTCTCCATCTTCGACGTCACCGAGGCGCTGCGCTTCGCCACCGACCGCGTCGAGGCCGACCTGTACGTGCACACCACCTACGTGCTGCTGCAGAACCACGAGGGCTGGCGCCTGGCACATATCCATTGCAGCCCGGCCAACGCCGCGCAGGTCACGATCTCGACCGCGACGGCCAAGCAGGCCCTGCACTGAACCGGCCGGGGAAACGCCCGGCATCCGACCACCCGCCGTCATGTCCCGCCCCGCCGACCTGCTCCGGCATCCGCCCTCGCCGCTGGCCGACCCGCACGGTTTCGACGCCCACGCGCGCATGCCATGGTGGCTGCGCGACGGCCATAGCCAGACCATCATCCCAGCGAGGCTGACGCGCCGGCCGCGCGTGAGCTTTCGCCGCGAACGCTGGGACACGCCCGACGGCGACTTCATCGACCTGGACTGGACCACGCACCCGGTCGCGCCCGGCACGCCGCTGCTGGTGCTGTTCCACGGGCTGGAGGGCAACTCGACCAGCCACTACGCGCAGTCGATGATGGCGGCGCTGCGCGAGCGCGGCTGGCAGGGCGTGATCCCGCATTTCCGCGGCTGCTCCGGCGAGCTGAACCTGGCGCCGCGCTTCTATCATTCCGGCGACTACGTCGAGATCGACTGGGTGCTGCGGCGGCTGCGCGAGCGGCATGCGGCCGATGGCCGGCGGCTGTATGCGCTCGGCATCTCGCTGGGCGGCAATGCGCTGCTGCGCTATCTGGGCGAGGCCCAGTCGAGCGCCGGTTTCCTTGCCGGCGCCGCCTCGGTGTCGGCGCCGCTCGATCTTGCGGGCGGCGGCGCGGCGCTGTCGCGCGGCTTCAACCGCGTCTATACGCAGATGTTCCTGCAGACGCTCAAGCGCAAGTCGCTGGACAAGCTGGCCCAGTACCCTGGCCTGTTCGACCGCGCCGCGCTGCTGGCCAGCCGCGACCTCTATGCCTTCGACAACGTGGTCACGGCCCCGCTGCACGGCTTTCGCGATACCGACGACTACTGGGCGCGCGCCGCCAGCAAGCCGGTGCTGCGCCATATCGCGGTGCCGACGCTGGTGCTGAACGCGCGCAACGATCCCTTCCTGCCGGCGCACTATCTGCCGGGCGCGCGTGACGTCAGCGGGCAGGTGCTGCTGGACCAGCCCGAGCATGGCGGGCACGTCGGCTTCCTGGCGCCGCCGCGCGACTGGCGGCGCCATCTGCCGCTGTCGTCGCTGCTGCCGGGCGGCGGCCATACCGACTGGCTGCCGGCACGGGTGCTGCGATTCTTCGATAGCCTGGGCTGACAGGGTCTACGCTGGAAGCGCGGTGGATTGCCGGCGTACCGGCGGCCGCGGCCCTGCTGCCGGCGTCCTGCGGGCGTACTGCAACGAGGCCGCAAGCCGCGCAGGCAAGGAGTTCAACAGGAGACGAGCATGGACGAAATCGTCAAGCAGGCGATGGCCCGCTGGCCCAATGTCCCCTACTGCTATGGCTGGCTCGCGCTGGACCGGCGCGGGCAATGGCGCATCCGCAACGAGTACGCGCAGCAGCATGGCCTGTCCGGCGATCCGCTGCGGCATCCCGCGCTGGTGGCCTTTATCGAACGCAACTACGTGTGCGACGAGCATGGCGCCTGGTTCTTCCAGAACGGGCCGCAGCGCGTGTTCGTCGAGCTCGCCTATGCGCCCTGGGTAGTGCGGCTGCATCAGGGTCAATTCCACACCACCTCGCAGCGGGCCTTCACGCCGCGGTCCTGCCATGCCGACGAGCACGGCAACGTGGTGCTGGTGGGCGAGATCGAGGGCGGGAATGAGGGCGGGAACGAAGGCGTGAACGCGGCCAAGAACGAGGGCAGGAACGCGCTTCATGCCGCGCTGCTGCACGACCACGATCTCGACGCGTTCAGCAGCAGTTGCGACTGGCACGGCGAGGCCTGCGGCACGGACCTTGGCGTCTTTCACTTCGACGGCCGCGATCTGCCGATCGAGCCGATTGCCGAGGTCGAGGTGCCCCGGCGCTTCGGCTTCGTGCGGCAGCCGCGGCCGCAGCCGGCACCGCAGCAGCAGACCCAGGAACCGCCGCCGTCCCGCTGAGGCGCGGGATGGCGCGCGCGGCGGCGGCGGGGGCCGCTGCGGCTTCCGCTTTGGCTTTGGCTTTGGCTTTGGCTTTGGCTTTGGCTTTGGCTTTGGCTTTGGCTGCGACTACGACTGCGGCTGCGGCTGCGGCTGCGGCCGCCGCAGCCGCCGCGCCTCAGTTCGGCATGCCCTTGTTGTCCTGCCGTTCTTCCCGATACTGCCGCTCGAGCTGGTGCAGCCGGGCATCGACCTCGGACAGCGTATAGAAGTCGCCGTCGCCGGCCTTGCGCGCGATCTGCAGCTGCTCGATCGCGGCCTGATAGGCGCCATCGCGCGCGTACTTCTCGGCCAACGCCTGATGCTGCTGCACGCGCTTGCCCTGCGCCGCGTAGGCGCGCGCCAGCAACTCCCACCATTCCGCGCGCGCGCTCTCCTCGCGGGTGCGCGAACGCAGGAATGTCACCAGCTCGTCGGCACGGCCGGCTCCCAGCAGCGTCTCCGCATACGACAGCGCGACCGCGTGCGACAGCGGGAAGGTCTTCATGGACGCCAACGCCTGGCGGACCGCGTCCGGCACGCGGCCCTGCGCGCGCGCCAGCTCGATCGCCATCACGTCGAGCATCGGGCTGCCCGATGACGCCCCGGGAATATTGCCGTACAGCCGGCGCGCCTCGGCCAGCGCCTGCTCCGCCTGCACCAGCCGGCCCAGCCGCTGCTCGGCAAACGCAATGCCGTAGTAGATCGCCGGCTGCCGCATCGGCGATGCGCTGGACAACTGGGCCTGCAGCGCGGCGCGCGCGTTCTGGATATCGGTGGGATTGGCTTCCTGCAGGATGCGCGCGCGCACCCGCGCGAATTCGTATTCGGGCGTGCTGCCGACCTTGCGCGCCGGCAGATGGCTGGCGCGGTCCTGCATGTCGGCGATCCGCTCGGAGGTCAGCGGGTGGGTGCGCACATAGGACGGCACCGAGCTTTCCGAGATGCCGGTGACGCGCTGCAGCCGGCGGAAGAAGTCCGGCATGCCCTGCGGATCGAAGCCCGCCGCCGACAGGATCTGGAAGCCGACGCGGTCGGCCTCGCGCTCGGCGCCGCGCGAGAACGACAGCTGGTTGGCCAGCGCCGCGCCCTGCCCGCCCATCGCCAGCGCGGCCGCGGCGTCGGGGCTGCGGGTCGCGGCCAGCCCGGCCAGCACCATCGACGCCAGCGCGATCCACATCGACTGATCCTGGCTGGTGATGCCGCGCGCGATATGCCGCTGCGTGACGTGGCCGATCTCGTGGCCGATCACCGACGCCAGTTCCGACTCGGTGTCCGACTGCACCAGCAGGCCGGTGTGCACGCCGATATAGCCGCCGGGCAGCGCGAACGCGTTGATGGTCCGATCGCGTACGGCAAACAGTTCGAAGCCGGTGGCGAAGGTGCCGCCGCCGGTGGTGCCTGCAAGGTTCTGGCGGCGCGCGGCCTGGATCAGCTTGTAGCCGAGCGCGTTCAGATAATCGGCCAGCAGCGCATCGGTGACGTACTGCGGATCGCGGCGGATATCGCGCATGATGCGGTCGCCCAGCCGCTTCTCCATATCGGGCGACAGCGCCGCGGTCGACGGGTCGCCCATGTCCGGCAGCTGGATGCCGTTGCTCTCGACCACCGGGTTGCCGCTGCGCAGGCCGAAGTCGGACTTCTGCCCAGCCTTCACGCTGCGGTTCAGGTTGTCGTAGACCTGATCGCTGGCGTCGCCCGGCAAGCCCAACAACGGCGGCGCGATCGTCGGCACCGCCTTGCCCGCCGGCGCCGATGCGGCCTGGGGCCAGGCCGGCGTGGCCAGCGCCAGCATCAGCAGCGCCGCCAGCGGGCGACGCAGCACGGCAAGGCGGGGCCCGGCATGGCGCGATGCGGGCGCCGAGCGTGAACGTCCGGCGGCACGGGCATCGGCACGGCGATCGGCACCGAGATCGGCTTCGAGATCGGCACCGAAATCGGCACGGAGATCAGCACCGAAATCGGCTCCGGGATCGGCTCCGCGATCGGCTCCGGGATCGGTACCGGGATCGGCACGGGAATCGGCGCGAAGATCGGCGAGCGAAGCGCGCCGGGCGACGGGGCGGAAAATCAGCATGTTGCTATGATAGCGGCCTGGCGCGACCGTTCCGCGCCCGGCGGGCACCCCTGCCCTGCCGTCCTGCTTTCCGGATTTCCTGCGATTTCCTTCGATCCCCTCCCGCTTCGGTCCCAACCGTTCGACCCCAACCGTTCGACGCCAACCCTGCGACGCCAATCATGAGCAAGCTCACTCACTTCGATACCGCCGGCCAGGCGCATATGGTGGATGTCGGCGGCAAGGACGCCACCCACCGGGTGGCGATCGCCACCGGCTCCATCACGATGGCGCCGGAAACCTTCGCGCTGGTGCGCGACGGCACCGCGAAGAAGGGCGACGTGCTCGGCATCGCTCGCATCGCCGGCATCATGGCCACCAAGCGCACCGCCGACCTGATTCCGCTTTGCCATCCGCTGGCGCTGACCAAGGTCGCGCTCGAATTCGCGCTGGACGAGGCGGGCAGTTCCGTGCACTGCACCGTGCGCGCCGAGACGCGCGGCCAGACCGGCGTCGAGATGGAAGCGCTGACCGGCGTGCAGGTCGCGCTGCTGACGATCTACGACATGTGCAAGGCTGCCGACCGCGGCATGGTGATGGGCGGCATCCGCCTGCTGGAGAAGCATGGCGGCAAGTCGGGGGATTGGGTGGCGCAGTAAGAGCGGCACGCCGAGGCCCGCAAGAGGGGCAATCAAGCCCACGCAGCACGCCGGGCGGCCCCCGCAGCCCCCCTTCCCCGCAGCCCCGCCGCCCCGCTAGTGGCGCAGGCCGAACGCGGCGACGTGCCGGCCGCCGGCGGGCAGATTGGCGGCCGCCAGCAGCGCGTCGGCGAGCAGGTCCTGTCCTTCCGGGCTCAGGTGGATGTCATCGAGATAGGCCACATCGCGTGCGCGGCGCTCGGCGTCACGCATGCTGACGACCGGCACCTCGTATTCCTCGCACAGCCGGGAGAAGGCCTGCAGGCCGGCGGGCAGGCCGGCGCCATCCAGTTCGTCGCGCTCGTAGTGCTGTACCAGCCGGACCTGCACGCCGGCCCTCCTGGCCATCACGATCAGTTCGGCCAGGTCGCGCAGCGAGGCGGCGCGATCGGCATCGGTCGATTCGCGCGCCGGTCCGGACGATTGATCCAGCCCGAGATAGGCGGGCAGATAACGGGTGGCGCCCTCCACCAGCGCCGACAGCGGCGGTTGCGAGGGATGGGTATCCGGCCGCAGCGGCGCGAAGGTCGGCACATCGCCATAATCGGCGCCGTTGACGACGATGATCGCGGTATCGGCGTCGAGAAAACCGAAGCGCCGCGCGTAGGCGAGCCAGTTGCCCGGCCCCCAGCTGAATGCCGCCACATTGCCCACGGTCGCCACTTGGCTGGTCCGGCCCAGCCGTACCCGCAATTGCTCGGTGGCAAGGCGCCCCTGGTCGACCTGCGCGCCGCCGTTGACGACGGAATCGCCGAACACCAGCACGCGCCGCTCCCCGGGCGCGCCTTTCTTCGGCTCGAAATCGTCCGAGCGCATGCCGTAGCGGTTGACCACATAGCGATGGCCGAAGCGCTTCACGCGCTGGTTGGGCTTGAGCAGGTACTCGATTTCCGGATCGGTCTGATAGAGCGGCGGATCGCCCAGGCCGAGGCCGGCGCGCGCCAGCACCTCGGTGGTGATGATGGCCACCAGTCCCAGCACAGCCACCGTCAGGATCCTTCGCTTGCCAGTCTGCATTCGTCTCTCCCGTGTGACACAGGCACCGGGCGAGTCTAGGGGCCGGAACTGGCGTGACAAATCGTGCCGACGGATGAAATGCCTCGGCGCGGCGCTTCTCCGGAAACGAAGCCGCGCACGGCTTGCGGCAGCGCGGCATTCCTCCTTCGGACTACCGCCCTACCGTGGTATCGGTATGGCGGCCCGGCGGCGCTGGACCCACTCGCAGAATTCGCGCGGCCGCCTGGCAGCGTCGACGCCCTCGCAATAGCCGGCGACGCGGGCGAACTGGGCGGCCTCGTCGCCGCGATAGTAGTAGCGCAGCCGCTCGAGCCATTCCCGGCCCTGCTCCGGCTCGCCATTGAGCGCCAGCAGCCAGGCGCCGCGCGCGATCACCGTCGGGGTGGGCAACAGGTGGATCGCGGCGATATGCGGCGGCAGCCACGCATCGGCGCCGTCGGCAGACAGGGGCGCGAGCTCGGCCTGGTGCGCCTCCGCGTGCTGTCCGAACCACAGATTCGGCGCGGGCAAGGTGTCGACCCGCGCCGGGCTGGCGTACTCGCGCGCTTCGACGCGGCGGTAGTCCTGCCACATCGTCGCGAGCACCAGGGCCGCGGCCAGGCCGGCCACGGCGGGCCCCATCGTGGCCAGCGCGCGCGGCATGCGCGTGACCGCCAGCGCGGCGGGCTCGAGCCATCCCAGCAGGAAACAGAACGGCAGCAGGAAATACAGGTAGTGCAGCGGATATTCGAGCATCGAATGCGCGCACAGCATCGCCAGCCACGTCAGCGCCGCCGCCGTGCGGGCGCGTTCCACCGTATCGGCACGCCACAGCCTCGCGCGCACCACCCGCCATAGCCAGGCCGCCAGAAACAGCGCGACGCCGGCGGTGCCGACGATCCCGGTCTTGGCCAGCAGGTCCAGCACGGCGTTATGCGCGTGCAGCGACATCTCGACCGTGATACCCAGCCGCGCCAGCTGTTCGAACTGTGCCCAGCCGAATTCGCCCCAGCCGACGCCGAACCACGGATGCGCGACGAACATCGCCCAGGCATGCGCCCACAGCGCGCCGCGCGCGGAAATCTGGTCGCCGGCCTGCAGTTGCGCCATGGTGTCGAACAGCGACCAGCCGAACGCCTGCCCCGCCGCCTTGATCGCAGGCTGCAGCAGCATCAGCATGGCCACCAGCGCCGCCGCCGCAAACACGAGCCCGGCGGGGGCGCGCAGGGACCAGCGCGCTGAGGCCGGCGCCACGTCCTGCGCGGAGCGCGCCAGCCAGGCCGCGACCAGCGCATAGCAGGCGGCCAGCCCCACGTGCAGCACGCCAGTGCGCGAGCCGGACAGCACGACACCGCTTTCGACCAGCGCCACCGCGACCAGCCACGGCAGCGCGCGCAGCTCGCCGCGCGAGGCCAGCCACACCGACGCCGCCAGCGCCAGGCCATGCACGGTCGCCTGGTGGTTGGGCTGGTTCAGATTGCCCCATAGCCGGCGATTGGCGTCGTAGAAGTAATCGGACACCAGCCCGAAGCTGTCGCCCTCGAGCCGGAACAGTTGCACCCATTGGGCGAGCGTGCCGAACAGCCCTGCCGCCAGCCACGCCGTCGCGAACGCGGTCAGCACCACGTCGGCGTCGAGCGCGCGGCGATAGCGATGGCCGGCCCAGATCGCGCCGGTGGCGAGCAGCAGCGCGGCCAGCGTCAGGCTGCGGCTGCCGGTCACGTCGGGCTGACCGGCCAGCGTGGCGCCCGTGCCCAGGGCGATCAGCCACAGGCAGGACGCGGTCACGAACGGAACGCCGGCGGGGGTGGCGGCACCAACGGTGGCATCAACGGGGGCACCAGCGGTGGCACCAGCGGCGGCACCGGCAGCGGCACTGCCGGCGGCCCCACCGGCGGCGCGCAGCGTCGCGGACCACAGCACCAGCACGACGAAGGCCAACGCCGACGCCCACTCGCCGTAGAAGGTGGCCAGCGGCAAGGTGTGTTTGGAGACCAGCGGCGGCAACGCGACGGCCATCGCCAACAGCGGGCACGCCCAATCCAGCGCAACGTTCCTGCGCAAATTCACATTCGATTCCCGACGAAGGCGACACGCCCATGGGCGCGTCGCCGAGATGATCCTTGCGCAGTCCGGCGTGGCTGGCGTCGTCCGTCATGACACCGGCCCGGCTACCCGACTACGCCCTCGCCTGCGATGTATCGGCGGGCGACTGGCTGTTCCTGAGGACATACTGCCTGGCGACCGCGTTCTCGATCGTGGTGGTGATCTCCCAGCTGACCGAGGTCGCGTTGACCGATGGCCGCAGCACGATCTCCCTGCCGTCGACCCCGGCGCCGAGCCCGCTGGCGGACAGCGTCAGCGTGATCACGCCCGGACCGCTGACGGTCGCCTGCGCGATCTCGCGGCTCCGCGCGAACGGCGGAATCGCGGCGGCCGCGTTGTCGTCATTGCAATCGTCCAGCACGCCGCCCGCTTCCTGCGCGCACAGGCTGACCGCCATCTTCAAAGGCGCGGCCGCGGTCAGCACGCTCGACAGCCTGGCCCGAATTGTATCGTCCCGATATTGCGGCACCGCGATGGCGGCCAGGATGCCGATGATGGCGACCACCACCATCAGCTCGATCAGCGTGAAGGCGCGATGGGTTCGATGAGTTCGAGGGGCCCGATGGGCATGATGGGCGTGATCAGCGCGGCGGCCCCGCGGCAAGCGTGCGGCGACTGGCATGGAGCGGCTCCCGAACGATTGGAAGGCCGACAGTATCGAGCGGGCGGACCGCGTTTCGCCGTCCATTCACAAAATTTGGCATCGAAGCCTTGCCCTGGGACCGGCGGCAGCGTCCATGAAAAAGCCCGGCAACGCTGGCGCGTGCCGGGCTCGGTTCGCATGGCCGCACCTGCCCGCAAGAGGGCAAGCGCGCCGGGCGGGGCGTCAGGCGGTCTGCGCGCCGCGCTTCTGCATCAGCTTGCCGATCACCACCACCAGGATCGCGCCGATGGCGCCGAACACCAGGTGGGCGTGGGGCACGTGCACCTCGAACCAGGCGGCGTCGACCGGATCGCTGACCAGCATCTCGCCGGCCAGATAGCCGAGCAGCGCGGCGCCGGCCACGATGATCACCGGGAAGCGTTCCATCACCTTCAGCAGCAGCGTGCTGCCGAACACGATCAGCGGAATCGACAGGCCCAGGCCGATCACCAGCAGCAGCAGCTGGCTGCCCTCGGGGCCCTTCTGCGCGGCGGCGGCGACCGCCACCACGTTGTCGAGCGACATCACCAGGTCGGCGATCAGGATCGTGCGGATCGCGGCCCAGATGTTGTCCTTGGCGTCGTGGCCTTCCTCGTCGTCATCGCCGGTCAGCAGCTGCACGCCGATATAGACCAGCAGGATCGCGCCGATGATCTTCAGGTACGGCAGGCTCAGCAGCTTGACCGCGGCGACGGTCAGCACCACGCGCATGATGATCGCTGCGGCGCTGCCCCAGAAGATCGCGCGCTTCTGCTGCGCCGGCGGCAGGTTGCGCGAGGCCAGCGCGATCACGACGGCGTTGTCGCCGGACAGCACGATATTGGTCAGGATGATGGATCCCAGTGCGATCCAGAACGTGGTGGACGACAGCAATTCCACTGCGTGGCTCCTCGAAGTCGATATTGGAATTGGAATGAAGACGGGGTGTCAGGGCCCAGCCAGCAACGGAACTTGCCCGTCCGCGATTGCGGCCTTTCGGATGTCTGACGCCCAAGACATTGAGATGTACCGCAGAAACCTTTCGTTTTGATTTCAACAAACCGGCAGATACATCAGAGAATGATCTATTGGTCGTTCCAGTGGCGCCAAAACGACAATGCCCTCGCGTGGAGCGAGGGCATTGCAGGGGAGCCGCGGCGGACCGCGGCCCCGGCCGATGGACCGGCAAGGCCGGCCCCGACCCGTATTACAGGATCGACTTCAGCAGACGGCCCATTTCCGACGGGTTCTTGGTGACCTTGATACCGCAGGACTCCATGATCTCCAGCTTGGCCTGCGCCGTGTCGGCACCGCCCGAGATCAGCGCGCCGGCGTGGCCCATGCGCTTGCCCGGAGGCGCCGTCACGCCGGCGATGAAGCCAACCACCGGCTTCTTCATGTTGTCCTTGATCCAGTAGGCGGCATTGGCCTCGTCCGGACCGCCGATCTCGCCGATCATCACGACCGCATCCGTGTCCGGATCGTCGTTGAACATCTTCATCACGTCGATGTGCTTCAGACCGTTGATCGGGTCGCCACCGATGCCGACGGCCGACGACTGGCCCAGGCCCAGCGCGGTCAGCTGGCCCACGGCTTCATAGGTCAGCGTGCCCGAGCGCGACACCACGCCGATGCGACCCTTCTTGTGGATGTGGCCCGGCATGATGCCGATCTTGATTTCGTCGGGCGTGATCAGGCCCGGGCAGTTCGGTCCGAGCAGCAGCGTCTTCTTGTTTTCGCGGCGCATGCGGTCCTTGACTTCCATCATGTCGCGCACGGGGATGCCTTCGGTGATGCAGACCACCAGGTCCAGGTCGGCGTCCACGGCTTCCCAGATCGCGGCGGCGGCGCCTGCGGGCGGGACGTAGATCACCGACACGGTGGCGCCGGTCTGCTGCTTGGCTTCCTTGACGCTCGCGTAGATGGGAATGCCCTCGAAGTCCTCGCCGGCCTTCTTCGGGTTCACGCCGGCGACGAAGGCGTTCTTGCCGTTGGCGTAGTCGCGGCAGCCACGGGTGTGGAACTGGCCGGTCTTGCCGGTAATACCTTGGGTGATGACCTTGGTGTCTTTGTTGATCAGAATCGACATGCTGTAATCCTTTGCTTGGCTGTCGCGGCGGGCGCCCGGCGCCACGCCGCTCGCTTTCGGTTTCGCGTCTGGCTTACTTGCCTGCGGCCGCGGCCACCACCTTCTGGGCCGCTTCTTCCATGGTGTCGGCGGAGATGATCGGCAGGCCCGACTCGGCCAGCATCTTCTTGCCGAGGTCTTCGTTGGTGCCCTTCATGCGGACGACCAGCGGCACGCCGAGCTGCACCGCCTTCGAGGCCGAGATCACGCCTTCGGCGATCACGTCGCAGCGCATGATGCCGCCGAAGATGTTGACCAGGATGGCCTGCACGTTCGGGTTCTTCAGCATCAGCTTGAAGGCCTCGGTCACCTTCTCGGTGGTGGCGCCGCCGCCCACGTCGAGGAAGTTGGCCGGCTCGCCGCCGAACAGCTTGATGGTGTCCATGGTGGCCATCGCCAGGCCGGCGCCGTTGACCAGGCAGCCGATATTGCCGTCGAGCGAGATGTAGGCCAGGTCGAACTTCGAGGCTTCGATTTCAGCCGGATCTTCTTCGTCCAGGTCGCGGTAGGCGACGATTTCCGGGTGGCGGAACAGCGCGTTCGAGTCGAAGTTGAACTTGGCGTCGAGCGCGATCACCTTGCCGTCGCCGGTCAGGATCATCGGGTTGATTTCGGCCAGCGAGGCGTCGGTGTCCCAGAACGCCTTGTACAGGCCCTGCAGCGCCTGGCGGGCTTGCGACAGGCTGGCGTCGGGCACGCCGATCTTGCGGGCGATGTCGTCGGCGTCCTTGTCGGTCAGGCCGATCGACGGCTCGATGATCAGCGTGTGGATCTTCTCGGGGGTCTGCGCGGCGACTTCCTCGATGTCCATGCCGCCTTCGCTCGAGGCCATCAGCGCGACCTTCTGCGACACGCGGTCCACCACCAGGCTGACGTACAGTTCCTTCTTGATGTCAGCGCCTTCTTCGATCAGCAGGCGGTTGACCTTCTTGCCTTCCGGACCGGTCTGGTGCGTGACCAGCTGCATGCCCAGGATGTTGCTGGCGTAGGTCTTGACCTCGTCCAGGCTCTTGGCCACCTTGACGCCGCCACCCTTGCCGCGGCCGCCGGCGTGAATCTGCGCCTTGACGACCCACACCGGGCCGCCAAGCTGTTCGGCCGCCTTCAGCGCTTCTTCGACCGAGAATGCGGGGATACCGCGGGGAACCGGCACATTGTATTTGCGCAGGATTTCCTTGCCTTGGTACTCATGGATATTCATGCGTGTTTCCTTTCGGGTAGGCGTAAATGGGTAGAAAAGCCGGGTAGTAAAGCGGGTGATGAAGCGGGAGAGGTCGAGATCTCGTGGGGATCCCGGAACCTCACCCGGAGGTTCCGGTGGACCGGTGCGGAGCGCCGCCGTCGTCGTCGGCAATCGCCTGCGGGGCCTGCGGTGACTGCGGCGGCGAGGCCGGCGGCGCATCGGCCCGGGCTCTCGGTTTCGGCTGGTGTCCGTACCAGCGCGGATAAAACTGGCGAACCACCTCGCCTTCGAAGTGCAGCGCATGGCAGCCATGCAGCTGGTAGGGCGGTTCGGGATTGCTGTCGTCGCTGGCGCCGTCGCGAATCTTGAAGACGTCGCCAGCAAAGGCCTGGATTGCCGTCGTCGGCAGGATCCCGGCCAGTTCGGTCAGATGGGTGCAGCCGGCCACCCCGCCCAGGCGTTCGCGCACGGCCTTGCGGAAGCCCTTCATCAGGTTCAGGCCGATCAGCTGGCGGTAGGCCGGGCCGATGGTGTCGCAGTGGCCGGGATAGGGAACCCAGTCGGAGCAGGCCTCGGCGTCGACCACGTTCATGCGCAGGTCGATGGTCACGCGCAGCCACAGGTCGTGCAGCGGCTGGCCGATCGGACGGACGCCGCCGCCGGCGAGCGGAATGTCGCGGGGCTTGGTGTCGGTAAGCCGGGCCTCGATGTCCCACAGGCCGTCTTCGCGGAGATACGCCTCGGCCGTGATGGCGCGACGATGACGCAGGGCGCGATTGACGGGGGCGGAAAGCGGCATGGCACCAGGCTGTGACAAGGGAAGGCGCGGCGGAACCGGCCTGAAGACGATTTGCTGCGGGCGCACGAATTCGCGCCGCGCTTGCGGAAAACTCGTGGAGTTTAACATGCCGGACCGCATTGGCCGGGAATACCCGGATGTGCGCAATGTCGAGCCCGATTGTCGGCGCGGATGATCGGACTGACCGGGCGGACTACGGCGGCGGACTACCGCGTCGGACTGACGCGCCGGACTGACGCGCCGGACTGCCGCGTCGGACTACCGCGGCGGCTGCATCACATCCTGCACGCCTGCCGCTCCGGCACGCCGTTCCATCGGTCTTTCACTCGCCCTCCTCGTCCGGCGGCCGCTCGGCATCGCGGATCACCCGGCTGATCGTCGCCTGGGAGAAGCCGCGCGCGGTCAGAAAGCGCAGCTGTTTGGCCTTCTCCTCCGGCGTGGCCGGCACGACGCCGAAGCGCTTGCGCCAGACCTCGCGCGCCCGCTCGAGCTCGGTGGCGCGCAACTGCTGCTGCAGGTCGGCCAGCTGCTCGCCGTCGAGCTGGTGAGTGCGGGCCTCCTGCATGACGCGGGAAGCGCCATAGCGGCTGGCGCGCCGGTGCACCAGGCTCTCGGCAAAGCGGGCGTTGGACAGCCAGTTCTCGCGCTCCAGCGTATCGAGCAGGCGCTCCAGTTCCTCCGGCGACTCGGCATGCGGCGCCAGCTTGCGCGCCAGTTCCGCGCGGCTATGCTCGCGGCGCGACAGATAGCCGACCGCGCGCGCTTTCAGGGACAGCGGAGGACGAGGCATGGGGTTGGGAGGGAACGGCGGAGCGGCGGGGCAAGGACGGCAGCCGGGACGGGACGCCCTCTCCCGCTGGGCGAAAGGGGTGGAGGGCGAGCGAACGCGGCGCTTGCAGGCCCGGCGGAGCCGGACCCACAGCGCCGCAAACCCGGCTTACTCTGCCGCCAGCGCCGGCGTACCGTTCATCGGCACCACGCCGAGGGCGGCGCGGACCTTGTTCTCGATTTCGTCGGCGATATCGGGATTCTCGCGCAGGAATTCGCGCGCATTGTCCTTGCCCTGGCCGATCTTCTCGCCGTTGTAGCTGTACCAGGCGCCCGACTTCTCGACGATCTTGGCGTCCACGCCGAGGTCGATGATTTCGCCCTGGCGCGAGATGCCCTGGCCGTACAGGATGTCGAAGAAGGCCTCGCGGAACGGCGGCGACACCTTGTTCTTGACCACCTTTACCTTGGTCTCGTTGCCGATCACGTCGTCGCCCTTCTTGATCGAGCCGATGCGGCGGATGTCGAGGCGGACCGAGGCGTAGAACTTCAGCGCATTGCCGCCGGTCGTGGTTTCCGGCGAGCCGAACATCACGCCGATCTTCATGCGGATCTGGTTGATGAAGATCACCAGGCAATTGGTGCGCTTGATGGTGCCGGTCAGCTTGCGCAGCGCCTGGCTCATCAGGCGGGCCTGCAGGCCCGGCAGCGCGTCGCCCATCTCGCCTTCGATTTCGGCCCGGGGCACCAGCGCCGCCACCGAGTCGATCACGATCAGGTCGACCGAGCCCGAGCGCACCAGCGCGTCGGTGATTTCGAGCGCCTGCTCGCCGGTGTCCGGCTGCGAGATCAGCAGATCGCTGACGCTGACGCCCAGCTTGCTGGCGTAATTGACGTCCAGCGCATGCTCCGCGTCGATGAACGCGCAGGTGCCGCCCAGCTTCTGCATCTCGGCGACCACCTGCAGCGTCAGCGTGGTCTTGCCCGACGATTCCGGGCCGTAGATCTCGACGACCCGGCCGCGCGGCAGGCCGCCGACGCCCAGCGCGATGTCCAGGCCCAGCGAGCCGGTCGACACCACCTGGATGTCCTGCTCGACCTCGCCGTCGCCCATCCGCATGATCGAGCCCTTGCCGAACTGCTTCTCGATCTGGGCCAGCGCGGCGGCCAGCGCCTTCTGCTTCTCGGCGCTCACGCCAGCTGCCTTCTTGCCGTCATCCATGGTCGTCCTTCCGTCAATGGTGTATAAATAGGCCGCATGCGGCGCGCCGCCTGCTATTCGATGCCGATATTGTGCGGCACCTCGTTACGCAGACCCACGCGCCCGACCCGCGCCACCCCGGCGTCTGCATCGTCGGAGCGCGCTGCGGCAACGCATTCTAGAGGCGGAGCATGGCAGCCGTGAATCAGCATCGGCTCAAAAATGCAGCCGGGTTGGACCACGGCACCGCCCGGCTGACCGGCGCCCTCCGTGACGCGTGGCCCCGGTTGCGATCCAGCCCCATGCGCTCGCCTGGAATCAGCGGGTACTGTATAAAAAAACAGTATGCTTGGCAAGCCCCATTTCATCCCATAGTGCGCATGACGATCGGGAGGACAGGGGAAACAGGGCGGCCCGCGCGGGCCGGCGCCCGCCTGCCGAGCCAGGGGAGACCACCATGCGCATTCTGATTGCCGAAGACGACGACGTGCTGGCCGACGGCCTGACCCGTTCCCTGCGCCATTCCGGCTATGCGGTCGATCATGTGGCCAACGGCATGGAAGCCGATTCGGCGCTGTCCACGCAGGCCTACGACCTGGTCATTCTCGATCTGGGGCTGCCCCGCATGCCGGGGCTCGAAGTCCTGAAGCGGCTGCGCGCCCGCGGCGCGATGGTGCCGGTGCTGATCCTGACCGCTGCCGACAGCGTCGACGAGCGGGTCAAGGGCCTGGACCTGGGCGCCGACGACTACATGGCCAAGCCCTTCGCGCTGTCGGAACTGGAGGCGCGCGTGCGCGCGCTGGTACGGCGCGGCACCGGCGGCGGCGCCACGCTGATGCGGCACGGTCCGCTCGCATTCGACCAGGTCGGCCGCATCGCCTATCTGAACGACCAGATGCTGGACCTGTCCGCGCGCGAGGTGGGCCTGCTCGAGATCCTGCTGACGCGCTCGGGGCGGCTGGTGTCGAAGGAGCAGCTGGTCGACCACCTGTGCGAATGGGGCGAGGAAGTCAGCAACAACGCGATCGAGGTCTACGTGCACCGGCTGCGCAAGAAGATCGAGGTCGGCGGCATCCGCATCGCCACCGTGCGCGGCCTCGGCTATTGCCTGGAGAAATTCCAGCCGGCCCCGGCCGCCGCGCATTCCTGATTCCGCCGACCGCAGCGGCGCCCGGGCTTTCCCTTCGAACCTGCCCGGCGCGCCTCCGCCCTCCGCCCCTATCTCCCACGCCCTTCGCATGTATCCGCTGCGCCTGCCCTGGAAACGCCCGTCGCCGGCGCTCGGCGACACGCGCCGCCGCCGCGCCGCCGCGGCGGCCACCGCCGAGGACGAGGTGACCGACGAGATGCTGGCCGACGCCCTGCCCCATCTGGAGGACGACGCCGGGCACGCGTCGCCGCGCTCGCTGTTCGGCGAGATCCTCGACTGGATGCTGGCGCCGCTGCTGCTGCTGTGGCCGCTGAGCATCGCGGTGACCTACCTGGTCGCCAAGTCGATCGCCAACGGCCCCTACGACCGCGCACTGGAATCGAGTGCGATCGTGCTGTCGCAGCAGGTGCGCGAGGTCAATGGCGGCGTGACGCTGCAGCTGCCGCTGTCCGCGCGGGAGATCCTGCGCGCCGACGAGACCGACGCGGTCTACTACCAGGTGGTCGGCACGCGCGGCGAGCTGGTGGCGGGCGATCGCGATTTGCCGCTGCCCGTCGAGGAAGACCGCGGCCACGCCGGGCTGGTGTCGCTGCGCGACGACCAGGTGGCCGGCAACGACGTGCGCGTGGCGTATACCTATGTCGAGATGCCGGCGGTGCCCGGCGGCCATCCGGTGCTGGTGCAGGTCGCCGAGACGCTGGACAAGCGCGCGCGCCTGGCCAACGAGATCATCAAGGGCGTGATCCTGCCGCAGTTCGTGATCCTGCCGCTGGCGGTGCTGCTGGTGTGGTTCGGCCTGTCGCGCGGGCTGGCGCCGCTGACCGCGATCCAGCAGCGCATTCGCGCGCGCAATCCGGGCGACACCAGTCCGATCGACGAACAGGCCGCGCCGCAGGAAATCACGCCGCTGGTGGCCTCGTTCAACGAACTGCTCGAGCGGCTCGATCAATCGGTGCAGACGCAGAAGCGCTTCATCGCCGATGCCGCGCACCAGATGAAGACGCCGCTGGCCGGGCTGCGCATGCAGGCCGAACTGGCCCAGCGCGAGCAGTCGCCCGAGGAACTGCGCAAGTCGCTGGCGCAGATCGCCGGCAGCTCGCAGCGCACCGCGCATCTGGTCACGCAGCTGCTGTCGCTGGCGCGCATGGAGAACTTCGCCGGCAGCGGCAACATGGCGCCGCTGGACCTGGCCGCGCTGGCGCGCGAGGTGGTCAAGGACTGGCTGCCGCAGGCCTGGGCCAAGCGCATCGACCTGGGCCTCGATGCGTCCGACCATCCGGTGATGGTCCAGGGCAACCGCCTGATGCTGACCGAGATGCTGAACAACCTGCTCGATAACGCGATCCGCTACACGCCGCCGGGAGGCCACGCGACCGTTCGCGTCAGCGCCGATCCGTTCGAACCGTTCGCCTATCTGGACGTGGAGGACACCGGGCCGGGCATTCCGCCGGCCGAGCGGCCGCGCGTGATGGAGCGCTTCTATCGCGTGCTGGGCACCAGCACCGAGGGCAGCGGCCTGGGGCTGGCGATCGTGCGCGAGATCGTGCAGCAGCATGGCGGCGACGTCGCCATCGAGGACCACGTCTACCAGCAGCAGCCGCGCCTGGCCGGTGCGCGGCTGCGCGTGACGCTGCGCCGTCCGGCGTCCGCGGAGGCGGCATGAACGCGCCCGATCCGGTACGCCTTGCCCGCCAGCAGCGCGCCGCGGCCGCCTGGCGCACCAACCTGCGCTGGACCGCGGTGCTGCTCGCGCTGTGGTTTGCCGGCACGTTCGGCGTCAGCTGGTTCGCGCGCGAGCTGCGCTTCGACTTCTTCGGCTGGCCCTTCTCGTTCTGGGCCGGCGCGCAAGGGCTGCTGATCCTGTACGTGCTGATGGCCGCGGCCTATGCCTGGCGCATGAACCGGGCCGATCGCGAGATCGGCGAGCCGGCGGACGAGCCGAGGGACCAGTCGAGAGACCAGTCGGGATACGAGCCGAGCAACGATGCCGGGCACGCCGACGACGGCGATGCCGCACGGCACCGCTGAACGCCGCGAACGCGCTCGTCGCCCTGCGGGCCGTTCTGCCGGCCGCCCTGCGCACCGCCCCTGCGCACCGCCCCCCCCAGCACCCCCCGCAGCATCGCCTGCAGTACCGCCTGCAACACTGCTCGCCGCGTGCTCGGGACCTGCAGCGTCCCGCATCGCAGCATCGCTCTCCCCCCACGAAAGGCGGGTGCCAGCACCGCGCGACGCTAGCGTATACCCCGAGCAATATCGGCCCCCGCGCACCCTCCGCTGTCAGAACGCCGTAAGTTTCGCCTCCCAGAATCCACACACATTCGACGGCCCGCGCCGGAACGCGGCGTGTCCGCCTGCCTTGCGCGGCCGTGCGAAGGACCCCTGAACAGTAGGAGGAGACAAAATGGCTAATGCCCCGAATGTCGCGGTGCCCGGAGGCAGCGCGCAGAACACCCCGATGACGGCCGAGGAGAGGAAAGTCATCATCGCCTCGTCGCTCGGCACGGTATTCGAGTGGTACGACTTTTATCTGTACGGTTCGCTGGCGGCGATCATCGCCAAGCAGTTCTTCGCCGGCCTGGATCCGACCTCGGCCTTCATCTTCGCGCTGCTCGCCTTTGCCGCCGGCTTCATCGTGCGGCCGTTCGGGGCGCTGGTGTTCGGCCGCCTCGGCGACATGATCGGACGTAAATACACGTTCCTCGTGACGATCCTGATCATGGGCGTGTCGACCTTCATCGTCGGCCTGCTGCCCAGCTATGCCACCATCGGCTGGGCCGCGCCGATCATCCTGATCGCGTTGCGAATGCTGCAGGGCCTCGCGCTCGGCGGCGAGTACGGCGGTGCGGCGACCTACGTCGCCGAACACGCGCCGCACGGCAAGCGCGGTTCGTACACCTCGTGGATCCAGACCACCGCGACGATGGGCCTGTTCATGTCGCTGATCGTGATCCTGGTGTGCCGTCAGCTGACCGGTCCCGACTTCGAGGTCTGGGGCTGGCGCATTCCGTTCCTGCTGTCGATCGTGCTGCTCGGGGTCTCGGTCTACATCCGGCTGTCGATGGCCGAATCGCCGGCGTTCCAGCGCATGAAGTCGGAGGGCAAGACCTCGAAGGCGCCGCTGACGGAATCGTTCGCGCAATGGCGCAACCTGAAGATCGTGATCCTGGCGCTGGTGGGCCTGACCGCCGGCCAGGCCGTGGTCTGGTACACGGGCCAGTTCTATGCGCTGTTCTTCCTGACGCAGGTGCTGAAGGTCGACGCCAAGACCGCCAACCTGCTGATCGCCGGCGCGCTGGTGATCGGCACGCCGTTCTTCGTGTTCTTCGGCGCGCTGTCGGACAAGATCGGCCGCAAGTGGATCATCATGGCCGGCTGCGCGCTGGCAATGCTGACTTACTTCCCGCTGTTCAAGGCGCTGACGCACTACGCCAACCCGGCGCTGGAGCGCGCTCAGCAGTCGGCCCAGATCGTCGTCACCGCCGATCCGAAGCAGTGCTCGTTCCAGGGCAGCCCGATCGCCCGCGAGATCGACTTCCGCAGCTCCTGCGACATCGCCAAGCGCACGCTGGCGCAGTCGTCGGCGAGCTACGAAGTCGTCGAGGCGCCGGCCGGGACCACCGCGACCGTCAAGATCGGCGATCGCGAGATCCAGTCCTTCAACGCGTCGCTGGTGCCGCAGGGCCATAGCTTCGAGCCGGAGAGCAAGGCCAGGATCGACGCCTTCAAGAAGGAGGTCGCCGGGGCGATGTCCGCGGCCGGCTACCCGACCAAGGCCGACCCCGCCGAGATGAACACGGTGATGGTGCTGGTGATCCTGGTGATCCTGGTGATCTACGTGACCATGGTCTACGGTCCGATCGCCGCGATGCTGGTCGAGCTGTTCCCGACCCGCATCCGCTACACCTCGATGTCCCTGCCCTACCACATCGGCAACGGCTGGTTCGGCGGCATGCTGCCCACCATCTCGTTCGCCCTGGTCGCGCAGAACGGCAACATCTACTACGGCCTGTGGTACCCGATCGTGATCGCCGGCATCACGCTGGTGATCGGCTCGCTGTTCATCCGCGAGACCAAGGACGTGGATATCTACGCGAACGACTGATATCCGCATCGCGCCACGCCGGCTCCCGTGCCGGCGGCGAAACGGAGACGAAACCGGCGGTCCGGGAGGGCCGCCGGTTTTTTTGTGGGATAGCTGCATCCGCCGCCACCGCCGCCGGCAGAACCGGATGCAAGGGCCCGTACAAAAGTGTTGACAGCGATCCAACGGCCCGTATAATGGCGGTCTTCGTCGGCGAATTAGCTCAGTCGGTTAGAGCGACGGAATCATAATCCGCAGGTCCGGGGTTCGAGTCCCTGATTCGCCACCAGTATTTCGAAGGGGTCAGCGCAAGCTGGCCCCTTTTTGTTTTGGTGCCGCGGGGTTGCGCCACGGGTTTTGGTGGCGCCGCGGCTTGCCGCCGTGCCGGCGCCGCGACCCGGGGGGATCGGAAGCCGATCCATCGCCCCCTTCCCAGCCCCCTTCCCAGCCCCCTTCCCAGCCCTCCTTCCCAGCCCTCCTTCCCAGCCCCTCCTTCCCAACCCCCCTTCCCCAGCCCGGTCAGCTCCTGCAGTAAGCCCGCGCCATCGTCTTGACTTCGTGCGCCAGCGCGCGCCGCAGCGAGACCGGCTCGAGCACCTCGGCCTGCGGGCCGAACGAGCGCAGCCAGCGCACCAGCCAGTCGGCCATCTCCACCGTGCAGCGGACCACCAGCGAACCGTCCGGACCGATCTCCTCGGTCTGGTCGGGCGAGATCGGCGCATCGCGCACGATATCGCCGCAGCCCTTGGCGAAGCGGACCGCCAGCTTGATATTGCCGTCCGCGTGCAGGCCGAATTCGGCCGCCTCTTCCACATAGTCGGCCAGCGAGAAATGGTCCGGGTAAATGAAGCGCTCTTTCAGCGCGTGCGCCGCATGGACCCGGTCCAGCCGCAGGCATTGGGGCGCGGGGTCCTCGTCTTCCAGGCCCACCAGGTAGACCATGCCGGCCTTCTCGACCACGCCCAGCGGCATCAGCACGCGCTTGCGCTCGGGCTCGAAGCGCGGCCGATACACGACCTCCAGGTTGCGCTCCTCGAATACCGCGGTCAGTACCGGCAGCAGCACGGTCTCGCGCAGCCGCGGCGGCACCAGCGGCGAGCTGCGTTCGACCACCGACAGCTTGCGATGCCAGGCGATCCGGCCGGCGCAGCCTTCGCGGCCACGCCGCCGCAGCTGCGACTCGGCGGCATCGAACAACGGCCGCAGCAGGGTCGCCATCACCGAAGTGATCTGGCGGCCGGCGAACCGCTTCAGCACCTGCAGGGCGAGCGCCTCTTCGTCGCTGAGCCAGGTATCGGCGTTGGCCAGCACCTTGCCGGCACATTCGGCGCGGCGCCACATCAGGCCGCGCCCTTCCGCGCGGCACTCGGCCGAGCCGTCGGCGACCAGCAGCACCAGGCGCTGCTGCAGCACCTCGGCGGGCGGGTCGGCCACCTCCAGGGCGGTCAGGCCGCGTGCCACGTCCTGGGTGCTCATCCAGCGCCGGGGACCGCCGTCGTCAAGCAGGACGGAAAGAATGGAAACGTCGAGTTGCGAATCGAACTGGTGGGCCATAAAGCGCAATGAAAGGTTGGTCTGCGTGGGGAGAGCGAAGCCTATCAAGCGGGGCGTCCGGAAATGAAGGAAATGGACAAGGAACGACGGTTCCCGGCACGCACTTCGGCCCTCCGAATCGAAAGTGCGAGCAACAGCCTATGCGATGCGCGCCGGCACGCGGAGTGAGCAGCGCCCACGCCGGGCCCGCACAAGCATGCGCATTGTTAAAAACTTTGAATAACTGATACGAGGCGGTCGCGCGTTGCCTCCGGGATGTGAGCCTATTCTTCTCCCATCGGCTGACGACATCCCCAAGCAAAACGATTCTCAAAAATTCAACAACTGGAGAAAATCATGAAGATCACGACCGCCCGCCTGGTTCTCAGCGCTGCCATCGCCGGTACCGCCCTGCTGTCGCTGAACAGCGTGTTCGCCGCGCCGGTGCGCGGGTCGCATGCCGGCGACGACTATGGCTACACCTTCCGCGCGGTGGACCGCTTCGCCGAGGGCGCGCGCGCCTTCGACGTCTACGCGGAGGGCGCCCGCACGCACGACGTCTTCAGCGAGGGCGCGCGCTCCCGTGCCGACTATCCGGCGCCGATCGGCGAATGAAGGACGGGATGAAGGAAGGAATGAAGGAGCAAGCGATGAGCCTTCGAGACAATGCACTGATCGTCGCGGCGTGGATCGGCGCCTGCCTGGCCAGTGGCTGGCTGGTCACCTTTACGGGGCTGCTGCTGTCGCAATAAGTGCCGAGACGGGCATGAAGGTAGGCCAAGTGCCGAGTTTTTGACCGGAATCATGGCGAGATCGCCGCCTAGCTGCCATCATGAATTCAGCTAGGCAAGGCGCCGCCGAACCGCCTGGCCGTCGACAACGCCTGCAAGGCCCGTGATAGGAGAACCCTCGCCATGACCCATATCGTGCTCGCCACTGACGGCTCCGCCTTCAGCGACGCCGCCGCCCGCTTTATCGTCGAAGGGAAGCTGCTGCAGGGCGAAGTGACCGTGCATGTGGTGCACGTCGCCCCGGAGGTCACCGGACAGGTGCGCGCCTTCGTCAGCAAGGACGCGATCGACGACTGGCATCGTGAAGAGAGCGAGAAGGCAATGCGCTCGGTGTGCGACATCCTGGGCGCCGCGCAGCTGCGCGTGGAAAAGCATGCGCTGAGCGGCTTTCCGCCGGACCGGATCGTGGCGCTGGCCAAATCGGTGAACGCCGATGCGATCGTGATCGGCACCCATGGCCGCGGATCGTTCTTCGATGCGGTGCTCGGCTCGGTCGCGGGCCGCGTGGTGGCGCACGCGTCGTGCCCGGTCATCCTGGTGAAGGCACCGGACAAGGCCTGACGGCCCGACGCGGGGCCATTCAAAGGTAGAAGTGGGAGTAAGACCGGGCGCTGCCGCGGCGCCCGGGACAGTTGCCCGATCAGCCGTTCAGCTGGACCACAGCGGCGGCTCGTCCATCAGCGCGATCTGCTCGCGCAATTCGAGGATGCGGTCCTGCCAGTAGCGCGCCGTGCCGAACCACGGAAACGCCGCCGGAAACGCGGGATCGTTCCAGCGGCTCGCCAGCCAGGCGCTGTAGTGCAGCAGACGCAGGGTGCGCAAGGCTTCGACCAGATGCAGCTCGCGCGTCGAGAATTCGGCGAAGTCCTCGTAGCCGGCCACGATATCGGCCAGCTGGCTCTGCATCGAGGCGCGGTCGCCCTCCAGCAGCATCCACAGATCCTGTACCGCCGGGCCGGTCCGGCTGTCGTCGAAATCGACGAAATGCGGACCCGTGCTGCCGCCGCGGGCCTGATCCCCTTCGATCCACAGCAGATTGCCGCGATGGCAGTCGCCATGCAGCCGCAGCAGCGCCACGTCGCCGGCGCGCTCGTAGCAGCGCCGCACGCCCTCGATGGCGAGATCGGCGGCGGCCTGCCAGGCCGGCCACAGATCGGCGGGAATGCAATCCTGTGCCAGCAGCCAGTCGCGCGGCGCCACGCCGAAGGTCTCGACATCGAGCGCGGGCCGGTGGACATAGGGCTGAGTCGCGCCGACGGCGTGGATGCGGCCGATGAAACGGCCAAGCCAGGTCAGCGTATCGGCCCGGTTGAGCTCGGGCTCGCGGCCGCCGCAGCGCGGGAACACGGTGAAGCGGAAGCCGCCATGCGACAGCAGCGTACTGCCGCCGCAATCGAGCGGCGGCACGGCCGGGATCTCGGCCTCGGCAAGCTGCCGCACGAAGGCATGTTCCTCGAGGATGGCGGCATCGCTCCAGCGCCCGGGCCGGTAGAACTTCATCACCATCGGCGCGCCGTCCTCGACCCCCACCTGCCAGACTCGATTCTCGTAGCTGTTCAGCGCCAGCAGCCGGCCGTCCGGCATGAAGCCGGCCGCCTCGAGCGCATCGAGGATCAGGTCGGGTGTCAGCCCCGCGAACGGAATGTCCGGCGAGGCGGCGGGATCGGGCGACGTCACCATGGCTAAGCGCTAGCTTAGGACACCGCGCGCGTCAGGACCCCTGCCGCGAGCGCTGTCCGCCGAGCAGCGCGGCCTGCGGGCCGGGCCGGCGGTTGCGCGAGGGACCATTCGACTCGGACGCCGCGCGCGGTGCCGACTGCGAACGCTCGCCGTTGCCAGCCG
>NZ_JCBAJO010000467.1:0-216 GCF_059772245.1 Cupriavidus sp. R6-3 | reverse complement strand
CTCACCCATGATTGCGCTCCCCCTCTGCCGCTTGCGAGGCGGCAGAATCGTCTGCCAGTTGGTGCGAAATCATCCCTGCGACGGCCTTGTCGTAGGCGACAGGCAACCATTCCCATTCGCTGTGAACCTCGACGTAGCGCGGGTTGGTCGAGTAGAAGGGCCTCTCCAGAACCTTGTCGCCGCGCTTGGTCTGCACTGTCATCCATGCGGGCTTGT
>NZ_JCBAJO010000466.1:0-256 GCF_059772245.1 Cupriavidus sp. R6-3 | reverse complement strand
GCATCCGAACCATAACGATCAAGGTTTGCGACCGCTGCGGCGCGGAGGATGCCGGCGAAAGTCGCAAGAACGAATGGGGCGAAACCACAGTGGCATGGAAAGGCCACACCGGCGGACGAGCATGGGACGGTTCCGCAGGCGGATGCAATCACGACGGTAAGGCGTGGCTCTGCCTGTCCTGCACCAAGGATTTCCTCGCATTCATGAAGGGCGCCTCGCAAGCGGCAGAGGGGGAGCGCAATCATGGTTGAACTGA
>NZ_JCBAJO010000465.1:0-300 GCF_059772245.1 Cupriavidus sp. R6-3 | reverse complement strand
GGCATGACCCTGCGCGACTACTTCATCGCACACGCGCCGGCCGAGCCGCAACCGTGGTTCGAGCCGGTGATGTCTCCGCGCCCGGAGTTCCCGGCGTTCACCGAGCTTTCGGCCGACGACCAGCGCGACTGGAACAGCGAACTCTATGACTACGCGCCCGAAGAATGCAGCGCCGCTTTGCGCGCATACGGTGAGAAGCGGAAGGCGGCGGAAAAGGCCGCCCGGGAGTGGGACAAGGAGTGCGGAAAGCAGCGGTATATCCAATGGCCTGCCGCCTGGGCTGATGCGCAACTCGCCGCC
>NZ_JCBAJO010000464.1:0-452 GCF_059772245.1 Cupriavidus sp. R6-3 | reverse complement strand
ATGAACCTGGACGAGCTTGAGCGGTTGGCGAAGGCGGCAACGCCCGGGCCGTGGGAATGGTGGACCAGCAATAGCTTCCTGCGCCTTAGCGGCCCGGATGGGCGCGATGGCGGCGTGCTGTATGCCTGCAATATTCGGAACGAGTACGCAACCGTCGTGGTGTCCGAGGCGGATCGCCGCTTCATCGCGGAAGCACGTACCGCGTTGCCTGCCCTGATCGCTCGCATCCACGAGCTGGAGCAGGAGCGCGACCATTACCGCATGGCGGCAGAGGCCGAAGCGCGGTTCGCGGATGAGGCTCGCGCCAAGGTCCGGGAGCTGGAGCAGGACGCGGCGCGGCTGGACTTCCTAGACCGGCACGCGGTCGTAGCAAAGCCCGTACAGCCCGTGCGCGAGGCGATCGACGCCGCCATCGACGCGGCACGCAAGGAGAAAGGACATGGCTGAACTGG
>NZ_JCBAJO010000463.1:0-469 GCF_059772245.1 Cupriavidus sp. R6-3 | reverse complement strand
AGCAGCAATGAGCCGCCACATCTTCACCCGCGAGTGCCACGACGGCCCGGCGATCAGCCCGCACTACGAGCTGTCGGTGATCTACGAGGTCGAGCGCGGACACATCGCCGTGCGCGACGTCTATGTCCAGTTCGCCGGCAGCCATACCGACGCCAGACTCGGCGACAGCAATTACGACCGCGAAGCGATCAAGGCGATGTGCCGTGAGCACCTGGAGAAGCAATGACGCACCAATGGACCGAAGCCGGCCTAGCGCGGCTGCTGGCAGCGCTGCTCAAGCGCGTGTGCATCAGCTGCGGCGCGGAGACGGACGAGAACGGAAATCTGCCCTGTGGGCACTGAGGAGATGGGGATGGCAAAGATCAACGATGGCGGACCGGCGTTCCCGGTCCATATCGAGAACTGCACCGATGAAAACATGGTGGCCCTGGGTGTCTTGCTTCCCCCGGGCAGCACAGTCGATTTCCAG
>NZ_JCBAJO010000462.1:0-504 GCF_059772245.1 Cupriavidus sp. R6-3 | reverse complement strand
GGCAGGTCCGCGGCATCGCCAACCCATCGGCGCAACATCGCCCGGGACGCAGCCACAGCCGCGCGCGCCTCGTCTTCCCGGTTCCGGAGCTGCTGAAGTTCGAGCTGAGCGGTCAGAATCTCGGCCCGGGTGCCGCGGTTGGCGCGGTAGGTGGCTTCGGCGGCGTCCACCATCAATCGGATGGACTGCGCCTGTTCAGCAAATACATCGAGCATTCGCTCGGCGTACTGCCGCTCGAGCCAGGCGCTGGCCGTGCCGCGCTGCACGGCGGCCAGCGCCACCGTGCGCTGCGCCTCCGCGGAGGTGGCTTCGGCCTCGAAACGTTGCGCGCGAGCCTGGCGCTTCGCCGCTCGGGTGAACTCCTGCATCACGCTGATCGACCGCATCGTCATGGCTTCGGTGCCGAGCGAAAACCGGTCGCGGCCGTCGACCGGGACGTTGTTGACACCGACTTTGAGCACGGGGTCCGGCAGTTGGCCGCCTGCAACCGCCATTTCGATGGCC
>NZ_JCBAJO010000461.1:0-504 GCF_059772245.1 Cupriavidus sp. R6-3 | reverse complement strand
AGCAGGTCCGCGGCATCGCCAACCCATCGCCGCAACATCGCCCGGGACGCAGCCACAGCCGCGCGCGCCTCGTCTTCCCGGTTCCGGACCTGCTGAAGTTCGAGCTGAGCGGTCAGAATCTCGGCCCGCGTGCCGCGGTTGGCGCGGTAGGCGGCTTCGGCGGCGTCCACCATCAATCGGATGGACTGCGTCTGTTCAGCAAATACATCGAGCATTCGCTCGGCGTACTGCCGCTCGAGCCAGGCGCTGGCCGTGCCGCGCTGCACGGCGGCCAGCGCCACCGTGCGCTGCGCCTCCGCGGAGGTGGCTTCAGCCTCGAAACGTTGGGCGCGAGCCTGGCGCTTCGCCGTTCGGGTGAACTCCTGCATCACGCTGATCGACCGCATCGTCATGGCTTCGGTGCCGAGCGAAAACCGGTCGCGACCGTCGACCGGGACGTTGTTGACACCGACTTTGAGCACCGGGTCCGGCAGTTGGCCGCCTGCAACCGCCATTTCGATGGCG
>NZ_JCBAJO010000460.1:0-514 GCF_059772245.1 Cupriavidus sp. R6-3 | reverse complement strand
GGCATGACCGAGTCGTGTCCCGACATGGCGCAGAAGGCCGTCGAGCCGGATTCGCACGATGGGCTGTGCCTCGAACACTGCCAGCTGGGATCCAAGTCCCTCGACCATGCCAGCCCGCAGCTTCCGGTGTTTCATGCAAGCCTGGTCCATCCCGTGATGCTGGTGCCGGAGCCGCTGCTCGCGCGCCCGAACGCGACGGCTGCGGGAGCCACGCCACGCGGCCCTCCTCGCCCGCTCTCCATCCTGCACTGCTGTTTCCGAACGTAGCCTCCGCCGCAACGCCACCTATCGCGCCCCGACACGTCGTCTGAGGGCGGTCGTTGCTTTGCGGAGGCTTTATGCATTTGCGTTTCCCCCCATTGTGCGGACGCCGGCTGGCGTTCGCCATCACGCTGCTCGGCGCCAGTCATACGCCATGGGCGCAGCCGGCGAGCCGGCTCTCGTTGCAGGAAGCGGTCGCGCTCGCATCATCCCGGTCGAGCGACGCAGAAACATCCTCGTCCGCGGTGCAGTC
>NZ_JCBAJO010000046.1:0-26584 GCF_059772245.1 Cupriavidus sp. R6-3 | reverse complement strand
GCGGCGGGTAGCACTGCGGCCGGAACGGCGACCGGCGCCGCCAGCGCGCCGCTGTCGGAGGTCGATGTCGAGAAGATCCTCGACGACCTGGCGCAGCAGAGCGGCCAGAAACTGAACTGGCGCACGTCCATCGTCGACACCATGAAAGCGCTGGGCATCGACAGCAGCCTGGAGCACCGCAAGGAGCTGGCGCGCGAACTGCAATACAGCGGCGACATGAACGACTCGGCCGCCATGAACGTATGGCTGCACAAGCGCGTGATGAAGGAGCTCGCGGCCAACGGCGGCAAGCTGCCGCCGGAATTGCGCGATTGAAGCCTGCCGCGGCAGATTGAGCGACATGCGGGCCGATGGATCGGCCCGTTCTCCTTTACCGCGAGCGATTTACGACCAGCGCGTGTCCGGGTCGAGCGGATAGACCGGCCGCGCCACGCGCTGGAACGGGAAGCGCTCGTAGCGCGAGCTGGTCACGCCCTCGCCGTCGCACTCGACCACGGCGCGCGCGATCGGCACGAACACCGGCCGGCAGTACATCCGCGACTTCAGCAGCAGGAAACGCGCGCGATGCGGGTCCACGCCGATATGCGTGAAGATGCCCAGGTCCCAATGCTCCTGCGGCGTCTCGACGATCACGATCCGCGCCGCGCCGATATCGAGCAGCGCGCTGCGCCCCATGCGGATGCGCTGGCCGGTATAGGTGGGTCCGCTGATCACGTATTCGCCATCGCCGAGTGCGGCGACCTTGCCGGTCAGCGGCTTCGATTGCGGATAGACGCCCAGCTGGGTCAGGGCCACCTTGTCGCCGACCGGCAGGGTCACCGTGGCGCCGACCCCGGCCGCGACCAGCGCCGCCACCGCCTCCGGGTCGCACACCGGCCCGACCGCGATGCCGCTCAAGCCCTGCGCCAGCGCTTCGTGCAGCACGGCCATGTTGTCGCAGGTGCCGCCTGACATGCAGTTGTCGCCGTGGTCGAGCAACAGCACCGGGCCTTCCCCCGGCGCGTCGGCAAGTTTGGCTGCGTGCGCGATCGACTGCGCCAGCGGCTCGCTGCGATAGACGAAGCCGGCGCGGTCGTCCCAGATCTGCTGGGCAATGCGCTGCGCCACCGCATCGGCGGCGGCCGCATCGCCGTCACCGACCACGATCACGCTGAGGCAAGGGGCCGCGATATCGGCGAGGCCAAAGCCGGCCAGCACGGAGACTCCCAACATGCCTTGCGCTTCCGCTTCCCTGGCGGCCGCCACCGCGCGCTGCATCGCACCCTGATCGGTACGGCTGCACAGCGTATGCGTCAGCAGCGGCAGGCGGCGCCAGGCCACCACCGGCTTCGTGCGGCCCGCGATATGGTCCAGCAGCAACCGGCCCGCGTGATCGCCGGTCTCGTACATGTCGACGTGCGGATAGGTCTTGAAGCTGACCGCCACGTCGACATGGTCGATCAGCTTCTGCGTGATGTTGCCGTGCAGGTCCAGCGCGACCGCGATCGGCGCGTCGGGCAGCACCGCGCGCAGGCGTTCGAGCAGGTCGCCCTCGCCGTCGTCGCTGTTCTCGGCCACCATCGCGCCGTGCAGGTCCAGCATCACCGCATCGCAGCCCGGCGCGGCCGCGACGATCGCGTCGCACAGCGCGGTATAGGCCTGCGCCGCGACGCGCCCGCTGGGATTGGCGCCGGCGATCACCGGCACCACGATCTCGGCGCCGGCCGATTCGGCCAGGTCGATGAAGGCGCCGGCCGCGGTGCGCGTGCCGCGCGCGGCGCGGTAGCCGTCCTCGCCATAGCGCGGATCGAACGACCCCAGCGGCGTGGGCACTGGCGAGAAGGTATTGGTCTCGTGATTGAGGCGGGCGATCAGGATTTTCATCGCGTGGATCCGGTCGGTGCGGTGTGGGTCGGAGGCCGTGTCAGGCGACGCGGTCAGCGCCGTCAGCGTTTCAGCGTCGGCGGCGAGGTCGGCGGCATCAGCGCCGGCGCGCGGCGTCGAGCATCGCGTGCAGCAGCACGTTGGCGCCCGCCTCGAGATGCTCGGGGCGCGCGTCCTCGATCTCGTTATGGCTGATGCCGTCCTTGCAGGGCACGAAGATCATCGCGGTCGGCGCGACGCGGGCCAGATAGACGGCATCGTGGCCGGCGCCGCTGACCACGTCCATCGCCGACAGTCCCTGCTGCGCGGCGCCGTCGCGCACGGCCTGCACCAGCCTTGGCTCGAACGGCTGCGGCGGGAAGTAGACCACCTGCCTGACGTCGATATCGATGCCCGAGCGTTCGGACAGCGCGGTGCAGGCCCGATGCAGGGCCGCGTCCATCGCGGACAGCACGGTGTCGTCCGCCGCGCGCAGGTCCACCGTCATCGTCACGCGGCCGGGAATCACGTTGCGCGAGTCCGGATGGACCGACAGGCAGCCGACCGTGCCGCGCCCGTGCGGCGGGTGATCCAGCGCGATGCGATTGACGATGCCGACCAGTTCGGACGCGGCCAGCAGCGCGTCGCGTCGCAGCGCCATCGGCGTCGGTCCGGCGTGCGCCTCCATGCCGGTCAACACCACGTCGTACCAGCGTTGGCCCAGCGCGCCGGTGACCACGCCGATCACGGTGTCGTTCGCCTCCAGCACCGGCCCCTGCTCGATATGGGCCTCGAAATAGGCCCCGACGGCGCGGCCACCCACGGGCTCGGCGCCTGCATAGCCGATTTCCTTCAGCGCGTCGCCGACGCGGACGCCATCGCGGTCCGTCTGCGCCAGCACATGGTCCAGCGCGAATTCGCCGATGAAGGCGCCGGAGCCCATCATCACCGGCACGAATCGCGAGCCTTCCTCGTTGGTCCACACCGCGACCTCGAGCGGCGCATCGGTGACGATGCCGGCGTCGGCCAGCGTACGCAACACTTCGAGGCCGGCCAGCACGCCATAGTTGCCGTCGAACTTGCCGCCGGTCGGCTGCGTATCGATATGGCTGCCGGTCATCACCGGCGGCAGCGAGTCGTCGCGGCCCGGCCGGCGTGCAAAGATGTTGCCGATCGCATCGACGCGGACCGTGCAGCCGATCGCCTCGGCCTCGGCGACGAAGAAGTCGCGGCCCTGCCGGTCGAGATCGGTCAGTGCAAGGCGGCAGACTCCGCCCCTGGGCGTCGCGCCGATCCGCGCCAGCCGCATCAGCGCGTCCCACAGCCGGGCGCCGTCGACGCGCAGCGACGCGGTGCCGGCGTGCGCGGCGCCTCGTCGCACGTTGCCGGCGGGGGCGGTGCCTGCCTGGGGGGTGCCGATCTGCGGGTTGCCAATCTGCGTGCTGCTGGCCTGCCGGTTGCCGGCCTTTGTGTTGGTGGTGGTGTCTTCTGCCATGTCCGTCAATTCGCGTCCGCTACATCGTTCGATTCAAGCCGCCAGGCCGACGCCGAGATAGCGGTCCTTGACCGCCTCGTCGGCGATGAATTGCGCATTGGTGCCGGTATAGACCACGGCGCCCTGCTCGATGATCACGTGCCGGTCGGCCAGCTGCGTGCAGACCTCCAGGTTCTGCTCGACCAGCAGGATCGGCACGCCGGCCGCCTTGATCATCTTCAGCTGCGCGACGATCTCCTCGACGATCACCGGCGCCAGCCCTTCCACCGGCTCGTCGAGCATCAGCAGGCGGGGATGGTTCATCAGCGCCCGCGCGATCGCCAGCATCTGCTGCTCGCCGCCGGACAGCTGCGCGCCGCCATTGCGGCGCCGCTCGCGCAGCCGCGGGAAGATCTTGTAGACGTCGTCGAGCTGCCACGGGGAATCGCGCCGGGCGCCCAGCTTCAGGTTCTCCTCGACGGTCAGCAGCTTGAAGACGCCGCGATGCTCCGGCACGAAGCACAGCCCCTGCGCGGCGATGCGATGCGGCGGCATTCCGCCGATCTCGTTGCCGCGAAACAGCACACGGCCGCCGCGCGGCTGCACCACGCCGGCGATCGCCTTCAGCGTGGTCGACTTGCCGGCGCCGTTGCGGCCCAGCAGCGTGACCAGTTCGCCCTCGCCCACCGCGAGCGACACGCCCTGCAGCACGTGGCTCTTGCCGTAGTAGGCATGGATGGCTTGCACATCGAGCATCGTCATCGCTGGCCTCCGGTGATCATGTTGCCGAGATAGGCCGCGCGTACGCGCGGATCGCCGCGCACGCTGTCGGGCGGGCCTTCCATCAGCACCTTGCCCTGCTGCATCACGGTGATGGTGTCGGAGATGTCCATCACGATGTCCATGTTGTGCTCGATCAGCACGACGGTATGGTCCTCGGCCAGTCCGCGGATCAGCCGCTTCATCGCGCCGAGATCGTCGACGCCCATGCCCGAGGTCGGCTCGTCCAGGAAGATCGCGCGCGGCCGCGCGGCCAGCGCCATGCCGACCTCGAGCCGCCGCTGCTGGCCGTGCGACAGCGCACCGGCCACGGCATCGGCGACGCGGGTCAGCTCCAGCCGCTCCAGCACGCGTTCCACGGTGTCCGTACATGCCAGCTCGCCGACCGGCCGCCGCCAGCAGTTCATCGCGCGCCGCGGCTGCGTGCCGAGCGCGGCGAGCCGCAGGTTCTCGCGCACCGGCAGGCTGGGGAACAGGCTGGTGACCTGGAACGAGCGTGCGATGCCGCGCTGCACGCGCTGGTAGTCGGTCTCGCCGGTGACGTCGTGTCCGTCAAAGACGATGCGCCCGCTGGTGACGCTGCGCGTGCCGGTCAGCATATGGAACAGCGTGGTCTTGCCGGCGCCGTTCGGCCCGATCACCGAATGCACGGTGCCCGGCATCACGCGCAGGTCCACGCCGCCGAGCGCCATGAACTTGCCGTATTGCTTGACCACGCCGGTGGCTTCGAGGATCGGGACTGTCATGCGCGTTCCTCTCCCGTGGTGACGATTTTCGTGGCGGCTTCCGTGTCGGGGCCGATCGCGGCCGGCTCGCGGCGGATGCCGCGCAGCCGCAGCCATATCGTCGTGCCCAGGCCCCACAGGCCGCGCTGCATGAAGAGGCTCACCGCGATCAGCAGGAAGCCCAGCAGCATCAGCCAGCGCGGCCACAGCGTCGACAGCCAGTCGGCCAGCAGCACGTAGAACGCCGCGCCCAGCACCGAGGCGAACACGTTGGCGGTGCCGCCGATCACCGTCATGATCAGGATCATCTCGCTGACGTGGTAGTCGATATTGGCCAGCGGCGCGATGCCGGTCAGCATCGCGTGCAGGCCGCCGGCAAGCCCCGTTACAGCGCCCGAGATCACGAAGGCCAGCAGCTTGAATGCCTTGATGTTGTAGCCGACCGCCAGCGCGCGCTCCTCGTTGTCGCGGATCGCCAGCAGCGTGCGGCCGAACACCGAATCGGTAACGCGCAGCACCAGAAAGAACACCAGCAGGAACAGCACCGCGACGAAGCCGTAGAACTGCCACGGCGAGGCCAGCGAGACCAGCTCGCGGCCGGCGATCGACAGCGCGGGCCGCGGGATGTCCAGCAGGCCGTTGTCGCCGCCGGTCAGCGACGGCACCGAATAGGCCAGGAAGTAGAACATCTGCGAGAACGCCAGCGTCAGCATCACGAAGTAGGTACCGCGCTGCCGGATCGAGAACCAGCCGACCAGCGCCGCCGCGGCCGCACCGATGGCAATCGCCAACGCGAGCGACAGCGGCACCGGCAGCGCGATGCGGGTCAGCGCCAGCCCGAGCGAATAGCTGCCCAGGCCGAAGAAGATGCCCTGGCCGAACGACAGCAGGCCGGTGTAGCCGAGCAGCAGATTGCACGCCATCACCGCCATCGCGTAGATCAGCACCTCGGTCGCCAGCGTGCCGGAGCGCAGCGTCAGCGGCAGCAGCAGCGTGACGGCCAGCGCGAGCCACCAGAATCGATACGCCATCATCCCCTCCCCAGCAGGCCGTGCGGACGCAGCAGCAGCACCGCGGCCATCGCGACATAGATCATCAGCCGCGCGCCCTCGGGCCACAGCGTGCTCATCAGGCTTTGCACCACGCCGACCAGCAGGCCGCCGATCAGCGCGCCGGTGAAACTGCCCATGCCGCCGACCACCACCACGATGAAGGCCACGCCCAGCGCCTCGACGCCCATGAACGGTTCGGCGCCGCGGATCGGCGCGGCCAGCACGCCCGCGATCGCCGCCGTCGCCGCGCCCAGCGCGAACATCAGGCTGAACAGCCGGAACACGTTGATGCCGAGCAGCGACACCATCTCGGTCGATTCGCTGCCGGCGCGCACCGCGCTGCCCAGCCGCGTGCCCTCCAGCAGCCACCACAGCGCCACCGCCAGCAGCGCGGTGAAGGCGATCACGAACAGCCGGTACTTCGGATAGATGAAGTCGCCCCACATCACCACGCCCTGCAGCGCGTCGGGCGGCGGCACGTCGACACCGAGCGGGCCCCAGCCGACGATGATCAGCTCCTGCACCGCGAGCGCGAGGCCGACCGTCACCAGGATATGGAACTCATGGGGCTGGGCGTAGACGTGGCGCAGCATCACGCGCTCGACCAGCCAGGCAAGCGCGCCGATCACCAGCGGCGCCACCACCAGCGCGGCCCAGAAGTTCATGCCCAGCTGCAGCGCCTGGAAGCACAGATAGGCGCCGAGCGCATAGAAGGCGCCGTGCGCGAAATTGACGAAACGCAGCAGGCCGAAGACGATCGACAGTCCGACGGCCAGCAGGAAATACAGCATGCCGATGCCGATGCCGTTGATGACCTGCAACAGGTAGACGTTCATGAAGCGCTTTTCGCTTTGGCTATCGCGTTGGCGGGCGCCCTCTCCCGATCAAGGGGAGAGGGTTGGGGAGCGGTCGTCGAGAGGAGACAACCCGGTGGCAGAGGCTTACGCCATCTTGCACTGGGTCTGCTCGGGCGGCAGGAAGGCCTTGCCGACGCTGATCACGTCGGCATAGTCGTCCTTGTCCTTCATCCTGGCCTTGGCCTTGCCCTTGAGCAGGTAGTAGTTCTTCAGCACCTGGTGGTCGGCCGCGCGGATTTCCTCGGGGCCGGTCAGCCCCTCGTACTTGAGCCCTTCCATCGCCGCGATCACGGCCTTCGGATCTGCGCTGCCCGCCTTGACCATCGCGTCCAGCATCAGCTTGGTACAGATATAGGAGCCGGCCAGGCTGTAGTTCGGATTGGACTTGAACGTGGCCTTGCAGCGCTGCACCAGATCGCGGTTCAGCGGCGTATCGACGCCGTGCCAGTACTGCGCGCCGAAATAGACGCCATCGCACAGGTCCGCGCCCAGCGATTCGAACTGCTCGAGCCCCGAGGCCCAGGCCAGCAGGATCGTCGTGTTCTTCTTCATGCCGAAGCTGACCGCCTGGCGCAGCGTGTCGGCCGATTGCGAGCCGAAGTTCAGGATCAGCAGCACGTCGGGCTTGGCCGCGATCGCGTTGGTCAGATAGCCGCTGAATTCCTTCTCGTTGAGCGCGTGGTAGCTGTTGCCCACGTGCTCGATGCCCTTTTCCTTGAAGATGTTCTTCGCGGCGGACAGCAGGCCCTCGCCGAACACGTATTGCGGCGTGATGGTGTACCAGCGCTTGGCCTTGGGCATCGACTCGATCAGCGGGCGCACGGTGCGCTCGATCGCGCCGTAGGTCGGCACCGACCAGCGGAAGGTCGCGCGGTTGCAGTCCTTGCCGGTGATCTCGTCCGCGCCGGCGGTGGTGACGAACACCCCGCCGAATTTCTCGGCCTCCTTGCCCATCGCCAGCGATTCCGACGACAGGATGCCGCCGGCGAAGTAGCGCGCGTTCTTCTGCTGCGCCAGTTCCTGCACCTTGCGCACCGCGGTGGCGGGCTTGCCTTCGGTATCGAGCACGCTGTAGCGCAACGGCTTGCCAAGCACCTTGCCGTACTGCTCGACGATCAGCTTCATGCCGAGGTCGGCGAACTTGCCGTTGGCGGCGAACGGGCCGGACATCGGCACCGGGCAACCGAGTTCGATCGCATCGTCGGCGGCCAGCACGGCACCGGCGCGCAGCAGGGAGGCGGGGACGGCGGCCAGCGCGCCGAGTTTGAGCACGTCACGACGATTCAAAGCTCACTCCTTGGATCTGTGGGGTCCATCGAAAGGGAAGGTCCGGCACGCGACAGGATCGCAACAGCGCTACAGCAAGAATCGAACCCGTTTATTCTATTTATACGTATAAACTGGTTGAAGGCATCATAGGAGCCGGTTTGCGGGACTGTCAATGAAGCGCCGGTCAGGGTTTACCTGCGCCCAGGGACGCGATCCCGATGCGCGATGGCGGTGCCGCGCGCACCGCGATGGACCGCGGCAGGACCGTTGCAGGGCGCCGTGGGCCGGCAAGGCGCATGCCGCACCGGCATGGCGATCAAACGAAAGGAAGGACAATCCATGGTGACGTTCCGCGGCGCGAAGGCGCCGGCTCTGGCGATCCGCAAGCAGAAGCGCGCCGACCTGGTGGCGGAGGAACTGAAGCGCCTGATCACCGAGCGCGATCTGAAGCCCGGCGACAAGCTGCCGCAGGAAATCAAGCTGCAGCAGACCTTCGGCGTCAGCAAGAGCACGATCCGCGAAGCGCTGAAGTCGCTCGAGGTGCAGGGGCTGATCAGCGTCAGCACCGGCCCGGCCGGCGGCGGCACCATCGTCGAGGTGCCGCTGGACCGCACCTTCCAGCTGATGCAGAACTACCTGTTCTTCAAGGACGTCGGCATTGCCGACGTCTATACGGTGCGCCGGCTGCTGGAGCCGGAGCTGGCCGCCGGCGCGGTGCCGCATCTGACCGAGGACGACTTCCGCGCGCTCGAACATACGATCGACCTGTGCGACCCCACCTCGGCCTCGGCGGCGGCGCCGCTGGACCAGCGCCAGGAGGACCTGAGCTTCCACGACATCCTGGCCGCGGCCAATCCGAATCCGATGCTGCGGTTCTGCTGCGAGCTGATCAACGAGATGCTGCGGCAGCTGGTGGTGTTCGGCAACGACACGCCGGCCTGCGAGCACGAGAAGTTCGGCGCGTCCAATGTCCGCTTCCACAAGAAGATCGTCGCCGCGGCCCGCGCGCGCGATGCCGAGCAGGTGCGCAAGCTGATGGCCGCGCATATGCAGGACTGCACGCGCCACATCACGCGGATGAACGGGCGCGTGCACGGGCGCCTGGTGCTCGATTCGGAATTGCCGCGCCGTTCGCTGGTGGTACGCCCGCGCGACCGGGAGCCCGAGCAGACGAGCTGAGGCGCCGCGACGCCGCGCCAGGCAGGCGCTTTTTCCCTCCCAAGGGGCACTCAATTCGCGGGGCCCTAATTCTCGGAACCGGCATTCGGTCCGGATGAATGACACTCATGACACGGCCGTGCCGGAGACGGAAAGCGCCGATTGACTCCGCCTCTCCTTTATGGAATGGCGCGCGACTTCAGAATCGCTGCGTTCGTGGCGCGGCTTCCAATCTGCCGCTGCCGATCCCTGTGCGACAATCGCCGCCCATCTCCCCTTCCATCCACGCCGATCCGATGAAGACATCCGCAGAGGTCAGCCGCCAGGATGCCGCCGCAACGCGCGAGGCGGACACGCCCTGGACGGGGCTCGATGACCAGGGAACAGGCCTGACGGTCGACGATTTCCTGACCACGATGCTGAGTCAGCTCGTCAACGCGCTGCGGCGGACCGTGACCCAGCCCTACGCCGAGCAGTTCGAATTGACGGTACCGGAATGGCGATTGCTGGCGCTGCTGGCGCATGCGGGAGAACTGCCATTCGCCGAACTGGTGGTTCAATCGACCTCGGACAAGGCCCTGGTCAGCCGCACGCTCCGGTTGCTGGAGCAGCGCGGGCTAGTGAAACTGTCCACTGCGGGCAATACGCCTCGCAAGAAGCTGTTCTGCAGCATCACGAGAGCGGGCATGGCTCTGCACGATCAAGTGATCCCGCTGGCGCGGCGCCATCAGGCGGCGGTATTGCGGCTGCTGGACACCCGGGAGCGCGAGGCGCTGTATCGCGCGCTGCGCAAACTGCACGCCCAATGCGTAATGGGGCCCGGAGTGGACCCGAATGGCGCGGAAGAAGCCTAGGATGCTGAGCCGCCGGATCGTCAAGGAGTTCGGGATTCCAGCGGATTGATTGAAGAGCCGGAGCCGCCGTGCGGCGGAGCAGAGGGCGGCGCGACTTTGGATGTTGGCCTGTGTGAAAAGCCGTGCGGTGTCACGCTGGATCGTCTTTGAATACGTCGTCCAGCGTTTCGGCGCGAAGCAATCGCGTTGACCAGTTATCGAGCTGCTCCTCCGTTGCGGCCTGAATCCTGGCTACCGCATATTCTGGCAACGTTCCGAAGCGAGTGGCAAGTTGCCGCTGCAGTATCCGGGCCTCGCCCTCCAGCCGTCCGGCCGCCTTATACTCATGCGCCCACACCTTGAAGCTCTGACTTAGTTTCATCTTCATCTCCACAAGATCATTGACCACCGGTACGTCCAGCGTGTTGCCACTACGCCGGCCAATGAGCCCCGGCAACACGTTGAGGAAGATTCGCTGCAGCTCCTCGTCGCCTTTCACGATGTCGGCGAGTTTGTCGATCAACTCGCCGACCTCCTGCTGGGTTTCCGCCTCTTCCAACTGCATCAGCACGGCAACCGGGTTGCGCATCGCGCGAAGCTGATCCTTGCTGATGCGTCCGCTATCCAGCAACAGGTATTTAAGCTTGGGCAAGTGCTCCCCGACAAGGCCGGGCACGTCGGGCAGCATCGCGGCGATATCGGTCGGCGCGTTCCATGGCGTTTCGCCGTTGTACAGCACGATGGGCAGCACCGGCGGAATGCCGCGCCGAGGCTTGACGTATTCCTTGCGGATCAGGCTTTGATAGAGCAGCCCAAGATAGGACATGATCCGCACCGGCATGCCGTAATCGACCGTGCTCTGGAACTCCATCATCAGATAGAGGTAGAGCCATTCGTCGTCGGCGCGGACCCGCCACACGATGTCATTGGCACGCTGCTGCAGATCGTCCGCGACGTAGTGGCAGGCAATGCTTTCCAGCGAGCCGAAATCCAGCCTGCCCAGCCACGGGTCGGCGACGAATCCCGAGACCAGGTTGCGAACCATCGATGGAGAGGAAAACAACTGCTTGTAGCTGGCGTCTTCGAGCTGAACCATGGTTGGAGCCGATAACTGAGGAGTGTCGAGGCCGACAGCATCCTCCGCATGAGCTCTCGATGCTTCACAGAAGGACACGCATTTTGCGTTTCATGCCGCCCGGCGGACCGGCATCGATCAACGCCCGATCGCGCGGCACATCGATGGCTCGCTCGGCAGCATTCGGCGAAATCGCGGACACTGTCTGGCGTTGCGAAGATTCTCAATCGGCTTGCCGCCGGATGACCGGCGAAGCAGCGCCCCATTCGAAGGAGACACCATGAGCCAAAGGAAGGCCATCCTCGTCATCGGTGCCGGCGACGCGACCGGCGGAGCGATCGCGCGGCGCTTTGCGCGCGAGGGCTATATCGCCTGCGTGACCCGGCGCAACGCCGACAAGCTGGCACCGCTGGTCCAGCAGATCGAAGCCGAAGGCGGCATTGCCCATGCCTTTGGCTCGGACGCGCGCAAGGAAGAGGAAATGACCAGCCTGGTGCAGCGGATCGAGGCCGACATCGCGCCGATCGAGGTGGCGGTGTTCAACATCGGCGCGAACGTCCGCTTCGACGTTCTCGACACGACGGCCCGGGTCTACTTCAAGGTCTGGGAGATGGCCTGCTTCGCGGGCTTCCTGATGGGTCGCGAGACGGCGCGCGTGATGGTGCCGCGCAGACGCGGCTCGATTTTCTTCACGGGAGCCACGGCCAGCCTGCGCGGCCGCGCCGGATTCTCGGCGTTTGCCGGCGCCAAGCACGGCCTGCGCGCGCTGGCGCAATCGATGGCGAAGGAGCTGGGGCCGCAGGGCATTCACGTTGCGCACCCGATCATCGACGGCGCCATCGACACCGCCTTTATCCGCGAGAACTTTCCCGAGCGCTATGCGCTGAAGGATCGCGACGGCATCCTGAATCCCGAGCATATCGCCGACGCCTACTGGATGCTGCACCAGCAGCCGCGGGACGCGTGGACGCACGAGCTCGATCTGCGGCCCTGGATCGAGGCGTGGTGATCTGACTGCCGGCAGTCCCGGACCCGGCTCCGGCTCCGGTCTCGGGCTCCTGCCCCAGGCTCCAGGCTCCAGGCTCCGGGTTGCGGGTTGCGGGCTGCGGACTCAGGACTCGGGGCTTTCCGCGTTTCCGGCACCCGGCTTCCCCGCATGGCACGAGGCACCGTGCCTCGCCCATGCTTTACCGCTCAGCGCCGCGCGTCGAACATCCCCGCCAGCCGCTCGAACGTCAGCTGCTCGGCTTCCCTGACGATCCGGTCGATCAGCGTCTTGACGCTCGGGATATCGTGGATCAGGCCGGCAACCATGCCGCAGCTCCATGCACCGGCCTCGACATCACCCTCCACCATCACCTTCGGATAGATGCCCGCAACCTGGTCGTAGATGTCAGCGATCTTCAGATCGGCGCCCTTCTCGCGTTCGATTTCCAGCAGCCGCTCGACGCCGCCGTTGTTCAGCACGCGTTCGGTATTGCGCAGCGCCCGCATGATCAGCCGCGTATCGAGTTCGCTCGCCTCGACGATGGCCCGCTTGACGTTGACATGCACCGGCGCTTCCTCGGTGGCCAGGAAGCGCGTTCCCATATTGATGCCGTCGGCACCCAGCGCCAGCGCGGCCACCAGGCTGCGGCCGTCCGCCATGCCGCCGGATGCGACGAACGGAATCTTCAGTGTTTCGGCGGCCCGCGGCAGCAGGATCATGTTGGGCACGTCGTCCTCGCCCGGATGGCCGCCGCATTCGAAGCCGTCCACGCTGGCCGCATCGCAGCCGATCCTCTCGGCCTTCAGCGCGTGGCGCACCGACGTGCATTTGTGGATCACCTTGATGCCGGCCGCCTTCAGGGCCGGCATGTACTGCTCGGGACTGCGGCCCGCGGTCTCGACGATGCGCACGCCGCCCTCGGCGATCGCGGCGATGTACTCCGCATAGGGCGGCTCCGAGAACGTCGGCAGAAAGGTCAGATTGACGCCGAACGGCTGGTCCGTCATCTCGCGGCAACGCGCGATTTCCTTGGCGAGCAGCTCGGGCGTGCGCTGCGTCAGCGCGGTAATGATGCCCAGGCCGCCGGCATTGGAGACGGCCGCCGCCAGATCGGCCAGGCCGACGAAATGCATGCCGCCCTGGATGATCGGATAGCGGATCGCGAACAGTTCAGTGATGCGTGTTTTCATGGGCAGGAAGGCTCCGAACGAGTGGAATGACCGAACGCGAATCAGGCGGCGCGCGCCCGCACGATTTCCTCTTCGACATCGCGCAGGCTGTCCTTGCCGAAGAAGATCTCGTCGTCGACGAAGAAAGTCGGCGCGCCGAATGCCCCGCGCTCGAATGCGCGCTGCGTATTGGCCAGCAGCGTTTCCTTGACGGCCGGCTGATTGATCGCCTCGAGCAGGCGGGCACCATCGAGCCCCGCCTCGTTCAGCGCGGCCTCGATCACGGCCGGATCGTCCATCTTCAATCCGCGCTCCCACATCGCGCCGAAGACCGCATCGACATAACGCGTGAAGCTGCCATCCTGACTCGCTGCGATCGCGCCTCGCATGATCTGCAGGGTATTGACCGGAAAGTGGGGATTCATACGAAACGCGGTCAGGCCATGCCGCCTGACGAAGCGTTCCATTTCCAGACGGCCATATTCCGGCTTGTTCTTGATGCCGGCAAACGCCTCCACCGGCGAGCGATTGCCGGTCAGCCGAAACAGGCCGCCGAGCAGAATCGGAACGTATTCGAATGTCACGCCGGTGCGCGCTTCAATGTCCGGAATGACCTTGTGCGCGAGATAGGCGTTGGGGCTGCCGAAATCGAACAGGAACTGCGCGTTGACGGTACGCATCGCTTGTCTCCACCTCGGATGGTGATTGTTGCCGGACGGTCCGGCCGGCCGGTTTCCCGCAACAATGTACCGTCGATCGGATTTTTGGCAAGGCTTTACGCGCACGTTCCACGATGCAGTTCTGGCGCGCAAGCGACGAGGCGCTAGTCGCCGGCCTTTCCGATCGGCGCGCCGCGCTTGTGCACCACCTTGGCCTTGACCACCGAGGTATTGGTTTCCGCCATTTGCGCGACGCGATCGAGCAGGCCATCCAGTTCCTCGATCGATCGCACATACAGCCGGGCCACAAAGCAATCCTCGCCGGTCACCTTGTCGCATTCGCCGATCTCGGGAATTTCGGCAATCAGCTTCTGCACGATATGGAGCTTGCCGGGCAACGGGCGGATGCGAACGATCGCCTGCAGCGGATAGCCGAGCGCCGCCGGATCGATATCGATAGTGAAGGCGCGGATCACCTTCCGTTCTTCCAGGCGTTTCAGCCGTTCGGAAGTACTCGGCGAAGACAGGCCGACACGAGCGGCGAGCTCCTTCAGTGAAATCCGGGCGTCCTCGGCCAGCACGGCAAGAATGCGCCGATCGACATCGTCGAGCATTTTTTGATTCCTTAGGGAAGAAAGGGTTATGCCTTCCAAATACAGGAAAGGAGGCGATCCAACCTAATAAAGCATATAGAATCCGCGCCCTTGTCATGCGATTCTAAACACCATTGAGCCTTCAGGAGAAAGATGGTGAATTCCCTACGCGGCACTGCCGAAATGACGGCGTCGATGGTGTTGTCCGGCACCATCGGCTGGTTCGTGGTCGAGTCCGGACAGCCGATCCGCGACGTGGTGTTCTGGCGCTGCCTGTTCGGCGCACTGACCTTGCTCGCGGTCTGCGGCGCGCTGGGCATGCTGCGGCAGCTGACCTGGCGCACGCTCGGGCTCGCGGCGCTGGGTGGCGTCGCCATCGTGATGAACTGGCTGCTGCTGTTCGCGGCCTATCCGCGCGCGTCCATTTCGATCGCGACGGCGGTCTACAACACGCAACCGTTCATGCTGGTGGCACTGGGCGCGCTGCTGTTTTCCGAGCGCATCACGCTGACCAAGCTGGCCTGGCTGCTGATCGCGTTCGCGGGGGTGCTGATGATCGTGCAGGCCAAGCCGGATCACGGGCATGGCGCGACCGACTATCTCGGGGGCATCGCGCTGGCGCTTGGCGCGGCGTTCTTCTATGCGGTGGCGGCCATCATCACCAAGCGGCTGTCGGGCGTGCCGCCGCATCTGATCGCACTGATCCAGGCCTGCGTCGGCACGGCGATGCTGGCGCCGTTCGCGAATCTGTCGGACCTCGCCGCTTATGACGGTTCGTGGCCGATGCTGGTGACGATCGGCGTCGTTCATACCGGGCTGGTCTATATCCTGCTGTACGGCGCGATCCAGAAGCTGTCGACGGCGATGACGGCGGCGCTGTCCTTCATCTATCCGGTAGTGGCGATCGTCGTCGACATGGTGGCCTTCGGGCTGCGCCTGGACTGGGCGCAATGGGCGGGCGCCGCGGCGATCCTGATCGCGGCAGCCGGCATGACGCTCGGATGGCGGCTGCCGTTCGCGCGCCGGTCCGGCGCCGCTGCGACGCGGAGCTGACCACCTCGGCAACGCTCCAGCCTTCCTGCCGCCCCTTTCCGGCAATCCGCTTCCGGCAATCCGCTTCCGGAAATCCGGTTCCGGAAATCCGGTTCCGCCCATTCGGTTCCGCCCATTCGGTTCCGCCCATTCGGTTCCGCCCATTCGGTTCCGGCCATTCGGTTCCGGCAATCGGGTTCCGGTATACTTCCGCGCGGGTGCTCACCCCACGGGGTGGCAGGATCAGCGTCGGTCGGGCCGCCACGCGGCTTTTCCGCGACCGATGCATGCACCACCCTCATCCAGACCATTTCACTGGTCGACTCTCCGCTTCCACGCGCTGTCACGCAACGCCGCCCTCCGCGCCTCCCGGCCGCGGGAGCCGCGGCGCCTGCGCGCGCGCCATTCCCTTCGCTTCCATCCCGGCATATCTGCCGGTATGTCTTCCGGTATGTCTCCCGGTATAGCTCCCAAGAGAGGCCCCATGGCAATCGTACAAAGAAGACTCTCCAATACCTTCCAGCGCTTTTTCGAGTCCGAGAAGGCGGGTGGCATCCTGCTGATCGTCTGCACCGTCATTTCGCTGATATTGGCCAATTCGCCGATCGGCGACCAGTACCTCCATCTGTGGCATGTGAAGGTCGCCAGCCTTAGCGTCGAGCACTGGATCAATGACGCGCTGATGGCGATCTTCTTCCTGTTGATCGGCCTCGAACTCGAACGCGAGCTGTACAACGGCGAGCTGTCCAGCCTGCGCAATGCGCTGCTGCCCATCGTCGCGGCGGCCGGCGGCATTGCCGTTCCCGCACTGATCCACTTCGGATTCAACGGCGGCACCCCGACGCAGGCTGGCATCGGCATTCCGATGGCCACGGACATCGCCTTCGCGCTCGGCGTGCTGGCGCTGCTGGGCAGCCGCGTACCCGCCTCGCTGAAGGTATTCCTCACCGCGCTTGCCGTGATGGATGACCTCGGCGCCATCATCGTGATCGCGCTGTTCTATACGGCCGAGCTCGCGTTCGTCTACCTGGTCGGCGCCCTGGCGGTATTCGGCGTGCTGCTGTTCATGAACCGCGTGCTGCGCGTGATGTCGCTGATTCCCTATCTGCTGGGCGGCGCGCTGATGTGGTTCCTGATGCTGAAGTCCGGCGTGCACGCGACGATCGCCGGCGTGCTGCTGGCCTTCGCGATTCCGTTCTCCGCCCGACAGGACGACGCGGCATCGCCGTCGCATCGGCTCGAGCATGTGCTGCACCGGCCGGTGGCCTTCGTGATCCTGCCGATCTTCGCGCTGGCGAACACCGGCATCGTAATCGGCAGCGACTGGGCGCAAGAGCTGGCCTCGTCGAACAGCCTGGGCATCCTGGCCGGGCTGGTGGTCGGCAAACCGCTGGGCATCACGATCGTGAGCTTCCTGGCGGTCGCCATCGGCATCTGCAAGCTGCCGCTGGACCTGCGCTGGCGCCATGTGTTCGGCGCGGGCCTGCTGGGCGGCATCGGCTTCACGATGTCGATCTTCATCACCAACCTGGCCTTCACCGGCGAGCCCGGCGTGATCAATGCCTCGAAGATGGCGATCCAGCTGGCGTCGCTGAGCGCGGGTGTGCTGGGCTTCGTCTGGCTGAAGCTGTTCGGCAAGCCGGTCGCGTCCGATGTCGATATGGACACGATGGACTTCGAGTCGGACCAGGCACCGCCCGCAGGTGGCACCGCGGTGCGCTGATCGCGCTATCTTGCGTCGTGCGAATGCACCTGCAGGGCCTCGAGAAAGCGCGATACCATGTTGTACGCCGCGATCGTCGCCGTCAGCTCGACCACATGCCGGTGCGAGAAGTGCCGCGCGATCTCGGCGAACACCGCCGGCTCGACGCGAATGTCGCGCGTCATCGCGTCGGTGTAGGCGAGGACTGCACGCTCGACTTCGACGAACAGCGTGCTGTCGCGCCAGGCGGGCAACGCATCGAGCTGGGCCTGCGTCATGCCCTCCTTCAGCGCGATCGGGGCGTGCTGGTCGGCTTCGTAGGAAGCCCCGTTCAGGATCGCCACGCGCATGATCACCATCTCGCGCAGCGCGCCCGGCAAGGTGGACTTCTGGCGGATGGCGGTCAGATAGGTCAGCCAGCCCTCGGCGACGGGCGGCGCGTGCAGCAGCATCTGATAGAGGTGCAGCACGCTGCCGCGCTCGGCGGCGATCCGCTCGGCCAGCGGCTGAATGTCCGGCGCCGAAAGATCGGCGTAGGGAATGGCGGCCATGTCGATGTCCGTAGTGGGATGGATGGTTCGGCGTTTCAGTCAGCGAGGATCGCTTGCCGAAGATCGTTCGGCAAAGTTCGTTCGCCGAGGACGGCTCGGAGAAGATTGTTCGGCAAGGATCGGTCGCCGGCAATCACTCGGCGACGATCACCTTGCGGCGCACGAGGTCGCCCATGGCGGCCGCGTCCTTGTTGACCCGGGCGGCGAACGCCTCGGGACTGCTGTTGACGATATCGAAGGCATTCTCCGCGAATCGCTTTGATACCTCCGGATCGTGCATGACCTTGTGGGTTGCCGCCAGCAGCTTGCCGCGGACGTCCGGCGGCAGGCCATGCGGTGCGACCAGGCCAATCCAGGTCGGATATTCGAAGCCCGGAATCGCTTCGCTCATGGTCGGCACGTCGGGCAACATCGCGGAGCGCTTTGGCGAGCTGACGGCCAGCGCGCGGACCTTGCCGGCCTTGATATGCGGCAGCATCACCGATAGGCCGGCAAACGCATACTGGACATGGCCGCCCAGCAGATCGGTCAGCAACGGCGCCGCGCCCTTGTACGGGATATGGGTCGTCGCCAGCTGCCTGGCGAGCGACAGCTGCGCGCTGTTGACGTGCCCTGCCGACGCCGTCCCCGCCGAGCCATACGAGGTGTTCGGATTCGCCTTCAGATAGGTCACCAGCTGATCGAGATTGTTGGCCGGCAGCGCGTTGTTGACGACGAGCACCTGCGGCGTGGTGACCAGCAGGCTCAGGTAGTCGAACGACTTGAAGGTATCGAAGCGCAGGTTCTTGACCGTGTAGTGGTTCACCGCGTGCGAATCGAGCGCGAGCATCAGCGTATAGCCGTCCGGCTTCGCCCGCGCCAGGTCGGCCGCGCCGAGCGAGCCGCTGGCGCCGGGCTTGTTCTCGATGACGATCGGCTGGCCCAGCTCCCGGCCCAGCGCGCCGGAAATCGTGCGCGCGGTCTGGTCCACCGCGCCGCCGGGCGCGAACGGCACGATCAGGCGAATCGGCTGGCTCGGATACGCCTGGCTCCAGGCGGGAGCGGCGGGAAAAAGGGCAGCGGCGGCCAGCGCCGCTGCGCCAAGCAGGCGCCGGGATCGGTTTGTCATCGTTGTCTCCTTGTCGTTATCGTCGGCAAGGCCCGCGAGAGCCTTGCCCATGCCATGCGTCGATGGATGCCGCAATGCAGCCGCAATGCAGTCCTTGTCCAGCCGCTATCGCCATCTATCGCGTCGCGGCAACCAGCCCGCCGTCGACGACAATCTCGGTGCCGGTGATATAGCGGCTCTCGTCGGCTGCCAGGAACAGCACCGCGTGCGCGGTGTCCCAGCCATCGCCCATGCGCTGCATCGGCACCTGGCCATGCCGATGGGCGATGAACGCCTCGGTATCGCCGCCCGCATACTTGGCCGCCAACCCTTCGATCAGCGGGGTATGCATCAGGCCGGGCACCACGCAGTTCAGGCGGATGTTGTCCGGCGCGTGAATCACCGCGGTGGTCCGCGTGAAATGCATCAGGCCGGCCTTGGCGGCGGCATAGGCCACCTGCGGCTTGCCCACATAACGCAGCCCGGCCACCGAGGCGATATTGACGATGGCGCCGCCGCCCTGCGTCTTCATGATCGGCAGCACGTGCTTGCAGGCCAGGAACGTGCCCTTCAGGTTCACCTGCATCTGCGCGTCCCAGACCGCTTCATCCATCTCGATGGGACCGCCCGGCTGCGACAGGCCGACGTTATTGACCAGGATATCGATGCGGCCATGGCGCGACAGGCAGGCCTGCACCGCGCGCTCGACCTGCTCGGCGCTGGTGCTGTCGCAGGCGAGCACATCGGCGTCGAAGCCTTCCGCGGCGATCAGTTCGCGCGTGCGCATCGCGTGCGCCAGATGCAGGTCCGTGCCGAAGACTCGCGCCCCCTGCCGCGCCATCAGCATGGCGGTGGCGCGCCCGTTTCCCCACCCTTCGGCGACGGCGCCGCATCCCATGATCAGCGCCACCTTGCCGTTCAGATCCAGCATCTCGTCTCCGTTGTCCAGGTCTGCAAGGAAATCCCTCAAAAGCTTGCGCGGCCCATTCTAGGGAGACTACATTTATTGCGGAAATTCCCTTTGTCTATAGATTGATAGACTGCAAGAATGAATATCACGCCCCGACAACTCCGGATCTTTCTCGCGCTGGCGCAATCGCTGAATTTCAGCCGCACCGCCGAGCAGTTCTTCGTCACGCAACCGTCGTTGAGCAAGGCCGTCAAGGAGATGGAGGAGGAGCTGGGCATCGCGCTGTTCGAACGGTCGACGCGCAGCGTGCGCCTGACGCCGGCGGGCGAGCAGCTGGTGCCGATGGCCCGCCGCATCGTCGGGGAGTTCGATTCCGGCCTGCGGCATCTGCGGAGCCGCGCGGAACAGGAGGCGCAGCGGCTGTCGATCGCCGCGCTGCCGTCGCTGGCCAATGTGTTGTTGCCCGGCGTCTGCGCGGCACTGGAGAAGCGCTACCCGCATGCGCAGATCGCCGTGCACGACTGCGCGGACCAGGCCGCGGTACAGCGCGTGATCGATTACCAGGTCGACTTCGCGCTGGCGTCCGCCTCGCCGTCGAACCCCGAGCTGCTGTTCCAGGAGATCCTGCGCGACCGCTTTGTGCTGCTGGCCCCGGCGCAGTGGCGCAAGCCCTTGCGCAAGCGGATGCACATGGACGAACTGGCCGGCCTGCCGCTGATCAGCATGACCGACCGCAGCACCGCGATGAAGTACATGAGCGCCGCCTTCCTGCAGCGCGGCGTGCAGTTCCGGCCGAAGCTGCAGCTGGACCAGATCGGCACCATCGCCGGCTTCGTCAAGGAGGGGCTGGGCATTGCGGTCCTGCCCTATCTGGGCATCATGCCGCTGCTGTCGCTCAAGGGCATGCGCGTGGCCGAGATCGTGGACGGACCGGTGCGGTCCGTCGGCCTGGTCCGCCGCAAGACATCGCCGCCCTCGGAAATCGCGGCGCACGCCATGGCGGAGGTCGGCATCGTCGCCGACCGGCTGAAGCGGCGGTGGCCGGGCTGGATCTGGCCACCGGCCGCATAGCGGACTCAGGAGCGCTGCCCGCCCTAGCGGCTGAACGCCGCCTGCAGGTCGGCCTGGCTCGTCAGTCCCCGCTGCAACAGCAGCATCAGCAGGATGCGCGCCTTGGCCGGCTTCAGATCGTCCGCCATCACGGCGCCGGCGTCGAAGCTGGTCTTGCCGCCGCCGACGAAGCCGTAGTTCGGCAGCACGCGCCCGTTGTGCACGCGGGTAGAGATCACCACCGGCACCTTCTTCGACAGCGCGTATTTGACGGCCTCGAACATCGGCTGGTTCATGTTGCCCATGCCGAGCGCCTGCACCACGATGCCCTTGACGCCGCGGTCGACCGCGTTGCGCAGCGCCGCGCCGTCCGCCCCGCCGTACATCGCCACGATCTCGACCTCCGGCATCTTGTCGGTCTGGATCGGAATGTGCTGGCGGCGCGATGGGGTGCTGCTGTAGATGACCCGGTCCGGATACACCTCGCCGATAAAGCCGAAGTCGCCCGAGTTGAACGTCTCGACGTTCGAGGTGTGGGTCTTGGTGACGTAGCGGGCGGCATTGATCTGGTTGTTCATCGCCAGCATCACGCCCTTGCCCTTCGATTGCTCGTCGACGGCGATGCGCGCGGCGTTCAGCAGATTGCGCGGGCCGTCGAAGTCAGGCGACGATGCGTTGCGTTGCGCGCCGATCAGCACGACGGGCTTGTCCGAGCGCACCGTCAGATCGAGCCAGTACGCGGTTTCCTCCAGCGTATCGGTGCCGTGCGACACGATCACGCCGGCCACGTCGGGCCGATCGAGCGATGCCTGCACGGCCCGGGTCAGCGCGATCCAGCGCGGCGGCTCCATATAGTCCGACGGCACGTTGGACAGGTTGTTGACCTGGATGGTCGCGTACTTGCCGATATCGGGCACCGTGGCAAGCAGGTCGTCGCCCGATATCGCCGGCACCGGCGCATTCTTGACGGGATCGATCTTCATCGCGATGGTGCCGCCCGTGGCGATGAACTGCACCACGGGCTTGCCTTGCGCAAAAGCGGGGGCGGAGGCGGTGGCGGACGCGAACAACAGCATGCTGAGCAGGGCGCGGGTTGGCTTCATTCGAAGTCTCCTGGGATGTGATTATCGGAACCCGGGCCAGGCCTCTGCCTGGGACCGGCGGGTTCGCCTGCATTGGGCCACATCCTGGCACCGCGCGCCATCCGGGCGACTCCCCGGGTCCGCTGAACCCCATTCCCCGCATGCACCGGGGCGCCGCGCTACGCCCCGGCCGGAGACAGGCCCTGCATTACTTGCGCTGCGCCAGCGCGTTGCGGATCGCCGCCTCCGTTTCCGCGTACTGCCCTTCCCCGAAATGCTGGTAGACGACCTTGCCTTCCGCATCGACCAGATAGAGCGCGGGCCAGTATCGGTTGTGGTAGGCGGACCATGTCGCATAGCGATTGTCCTGCGCGACCGGATAGCGGATATCGAAGCGCTTGATCGCGGCCTGCACGTTGGCGGTCGACTTTTCGAACGGGAATTCGGGCGTATGCACGCCGACCACCACCAGTCCCTGGTCCTTGTATTTGTCGTGCCACTGCTTGATGTAGGGCAGCGTGTTGATGCAATTGATGCAGGAATAGGTCCAGAAATCGACCAGCACGACCTTGCCGCGCAAGCCCTCCATCGAAAGCGGCTGCGAATTCAGCCAGCGCTCGATGCCGGCGAATTCGGGGGCCCTGGTTTGATTGGGGATAGTGGAACCAACAGCGGAACCAGCAGCGGGACCAGCGGAGGAACCCACGGCGGAACCAACGGCGTTGGCGCCATTGCCGATGAAGCAGACCGCGGCGATGCCCGCGGCGGCCAATGTGGTGGCGAGAAGGGTGCGCATGATGTCGGACAGGTCGATTGGAATGATGGGATGCGGTGATGCGGGGATGCGGGGCCGCGGACCGCGGACCGCGGAAGCCGGCCCTTGCCGGTCGCTCGACCGGCGCAGGGCCGCCACACGGTCAGACCAGCACGGTCTCCACGTGGATGTTGCCGCGCGTTGCCTTCGAGTACGGGCAGATGCCGTGCGCCGCCTCGACCAGTGCGCGGGCCACCTCGCCGTCCACGCCCGGAATATGGACACGCAGCCGGGCCTGCAGCAGGAAGGCATCGCCGGCCATGGCCAGATCGACCTCGGCATCGACCGACGGCGCGGACGGCAGCGCCACGTTCAGCTTGCTGGCGGCCCTGCCCAGCGCGCCGATGTAGCAGGCGGACCAGCCCGCGGCAAACAGCTGCTCCGGATTGGTGCCGGCGCCCTTGCTTCCCGGCGGCGACAGCTTCAGGCTCAACCGGCCGTCGTCGCTGTGCGCCTCGCCGTCTCGTCCGCCGGTGGTGTGGACCTTGCCCGTGTACAGCACCTTGTCGATCTGGGTCATCTGGATTTCCTCGCTGATTCGATGAATGGGATGCGTTCGATGATGGTGGTATCGCTGGCCGAAGCGTCAGGCGTAGGCGCCGTCGAGATAGGGATCGACGCTGCGCGCGGGCTCGGCCGAGACGCCGGTGCGGTCCTGGCCGGCCAGCGTACGGGCACCGTCGCTGTACGGGTCGAACTGGCGGGCGCCGTCGTTGAACGGGTCGGTCTGGCGGGCGCCGTCGCTGTAGACGCTGCGCGGCTCCTGGGCCGAGCGGGCGCCGCTGCTGTACGGGTCGCGTGCGTCGGCCACCGAGCGGGCTCCCTGGGTGTACGGGTCGCGTGCACCGGGCTGGCCGAAGCCGGCGGCGTGCGCGCCTGCGGCAGTCGTAGCGGCAGCGGCGGCGAGCGAGAGGGCAAGGACGAAGCGCTTGGCGAATTGGGCGGTCATGATCGGTTTCCTTTAAAGAGAGTTGGTGTTGCCGGGTTTTGGGTAGTGGGGTATTGCGCGGTCCGGATCGCTTCGTTGTTGTTCAGCGCCGGGCCACGGATGCCATTTAAGGAGACCGACGTATCGCGCCCGTAGCGGATGCGGGGCGTTTTTGTCTGGATGCGTATCGCGGCGACCGCCGGATACAAAGGCATACAAAGCGGGAAAAAAAATCGGCCCTGGGGGCCGATGTCGCAAGTGGAAGGGGCGCAGGAAAGTGCGCCTGAAGGGCGCCGTCAGCCCAGCCTGACCTCGGCGACCAGTCCGCCACCTTCGCGATTGCGCAGCGTCAGCGTGCCGCCGATGGCGGCCGTCAGCTCGTGCGCGATTGCCAGGCCCAGGCCGGTGCCGCCGGTTTCCCGGCTGCGCGACTGCTCCAGGCGCACGAAGGGCTTGAGGACGGCCTCCAGCTGATCGTCCGGGATGCCGCTACCGCGATCGAGCACTTCGATCGCCACCACGTCGCGGTCGCGGCGCACGCGCAGTTCGGCCGATCCGCCGAACTTGATCGCGTTGTCGATCAGATTGGTCAGCACGCGCCGCAACGCATGGGGCCGCGTGACGATGGCCCCGCCGGCGTTCTGCAGCACCGTGACGTCCTTGCCGGTGTCCTGGTAGTCGTAGGCCAGGCTCTCGACGAAGGAGCCCAGGTCGACGCGCGACGCCTTCTCGCCATCGCCATGCGCGCTGCGCGCGTACGCCAGCCCCTCCTGGACCAGCGTCTGGATCTCCGACAGGTCGTTCAGCATCTTGCGCTTCTCGTCCGAATCGTCGGCCATTTCGGCCCGCAGCTTCATCCGCGTGATCGGCGTCTGCAGGTCATGCGAGATCGCGGCGAGGATCTGCACGCGTTCCTCGACGAAACGCGCAATGCGTCCGCGCATCGCATTGAACGCCCGCGCGGCACGGGCCAGCTCGGTCGGACCGGACTCGTCGAGCGGCGCGGACTGGGTGTTGGGATCGAGCGCATCGGCGGCATCGCCGAGGGCGACCAGCGGCCGGATCGCCAGCCGCACCGCAAACCAGCAGCACAGGATCAGCAACAGCAGCTGCAGGATCAATACATACGGCAGCCACTGCGCGATCGGCGTCATGCGCGGATGCACGTCGATGGTCAGCGGACTGCCGTCGCTCAGCGTCAGATGCGCCTGCACGCGCTTGCCGTCGCCGGGGATCGACTCCACCCGCACCGGAAAACGCCCGCCGCTCGCTTCGGTGATCCGTTCGGCGATATCCCTGCCCCGCGCGGTCATCTCCGGCACGCCGGGCAGGCCGGTGCCAAGGATGTACTGGTAATTGCCGCGATTGACGCGCGGCAGCCACTGCGGCCGCTCCGCCGCCGGCAGCCGGTCGAGGATGGCGATCGACGTGGCGACATCGGTTTCCAGCGTGCCCAGCATCACCTGCCGCGCGGACATATAGCGCTCGGAAAACAGCACCGCGAACGACAGCCCATGCGCGACGACGAGGCCCGTCAACAGAATCAGGAACAGGCGCGAGCGCAGCGTGCGGGGCCAGGCCCAGCCGGGGGCCTTCACTGCCGGGCCTCGCGAATCTCCACCGGCGCGGCGAAGACATAGCCCTCGCTGCGCACGGTCTTGATATAGCTGGGCTCGCGCGCATCGTCGTTCAGGCGCTGGCGCAGGCGGCTGACCAGCAGGTCGATCGAGCGCTCGAACATCTCGGCCTCGCGGCCCTGCGTCAGATTGAGCAGCTGGTCGCGATTGAGCACGCGCTGCGGATGGTCGACGAACACGCGCAGCAGCCGGTATTCCGCGCCGCTCAGCGCGACGATGGTGCCCTCGGCATCGATCAGGTGGCGCGCGGTCGTATCGAGCCGCCAGCTGCCGAAGGCGAGGATCTGTCCGGCCTCGGTGATCTGCAGGTTCGGCGGCAGCATGCGGGTACGGCGCAGCACGGCCTTGATGCGGGCCAGCAGTTCGCGCGCGGCGAAGGGCTTGGCCAGATAGTCGTCGGCGCCCATTTCGAGGCCGATGATGCGGTCGGTCTCGTCGTCGCGGGCGGTCAGCATCAGCACCGGCGTGGCCCTGTGCTTGCCGGCGCGCAGCTCGCGGCACAGCACGAGGCCGTCGTCGCCGGGCAGCATCACGTCGAGCACGATCAGGTCGACGGTATTGGCTTCCAGAAACGTGCGCATGTGGCGGCCATCGGGCGCCACCGTCACGCGCAGACCGTTCTTGGTCAGATAGGTCGAGACCAGTTCCCGGATTTCCCGGTCGTCATCTACGATGAGGATATGGTCGACGTGGGCGTCCATGGTTGTCACCGGCAGTTGAAGGAGAGTGAGAGGAGAGCGAGCGCAGAGCGATATGCCCACCGCCCCGGCATTGTATGGGGACGGCAAATCCGCGTGTATCGCAATGTATCCGGCCGGGAAGGCCCCACATTGCGGTACAAACTCGCCCCTTCGCGACACATCGCAGCGACGCCGGCCGGGTCTGATCGAGGGCAAGCCAACCCCTTGCCTGGAGACACGATCATGACCTTGCTGATTCTCGCCTACCTCGGCGGCGCCCTGACCATCCTGAGCCCCTGCATCCTGCCGGTGCTGCCCTTCGTGCTGAGCCGTACCGGACAGCCCTTCCTGCGCGGCACGCTGCCGATGCTGGCCGGCATGGCGCTGACCTTTGCCGCCGTCGTCACGCTGGCCTCGGTCGGCGGCGCCTGGGTGGTCCGGGCCAACGAATACGGGCGCCTGGCCGCGCTGGCGCTGCTGGCGGTGTTCGGACTATCGCTGCTGCTGCCCCGGCTTGCCGATGCGCTGGCCCATCCGCTGGTGGCGCTGGGCAACCGCCTCGCCGACGGGCGCGGCGCCGGCAACGGCACCGTCTGGAGCTCGCTGGGGCTAGGCGCGGCCACCGGCATGCTGTGGG
>NZ_JCBAJO010000459.1:0-613 GCF_059772245.1 Cupriavidus sp. R6-3 | reverse complement strand
AACCAGTTGCGCAGCCAGCTGGCGACCACAGTCCAACACACCCAGCTCAATCTCGGTCACCTGATCCACCAGCAGGACAACTACCGCGGCAGCTTCCGCGGCGAAGGCTTCGAGCTGCGCACCGACGGCTACGGTGCCATCCGGGGCAAGGCCGGCGTGCTGATCAGCACCTATCGCGACGCGCAGAGCCAGCGGCCGGTGCCGACCGGCGACAACGCGGCGGGCATCGCGCTGATCCGCCAAGCGAAGTCGCTGACGCAAGCGCTGGGCGAGGGCGCGGTCAAGCACCAGACCGCTGCGCTGCTGACCGCCAAGGACGACGAGTCCCCGCTGGCCAAGCTGGAAACTGCCGCGTCCGGCATGGTCGACGGCAAGGACCTGGACGCGGCGATGCAGGACGTGGCCAGCGGCAATCAGCAGACGCAAGGCAAGGTGCCGCATCCGAGCGAAGCGATCGTCCAACTGGCCGGCCGCGCGGGCCTTGCCATGGTCGCCGGGCAGGAACTGCAGCTGGTCAACGGCAAATCGCTGGGCCTGGTGTCGGGGCAGGACACCAACCTGGCGATCGGCAAGCAGGGGCGCTTGCACAGTGGACAGGCCATCGGCATCGCCA
>NZ_JCBAJO010000458.1:0-613 GCF_059772245.1 Cupriavidus sp. R6-3 | reverse complement strand
GGTCAACTGCGCACGCAGTTCGCTACGACGGTCCAGCACACCCAGCTCAATCTCGGTCACCTGATCCACCAGCAGGACAACTACCGCGGCAGCTTCCGCGGCGAAGGCTTCGAACTGCGCACCGACGGCTACGGCGCGATTCGCGGCAAGGCCGGCGTGCTGATCAGCACCTATCGCGATGCGCAGAGCCAGCGGCCGGTGCCGACCGGCGACAACGCCGCCGGCATCGCGCTGATCCGCCAGGCGAAGTCGCTGACGCAGACGCTGGGCGAGGGCGCGGTCAAGCACCAGACCGCTGCACTGCTGACCGCCAAGGACGACGAGGCCCCACTGGCCAAGCTGGAAACCGCGGCGTCCGGCATGGTCGACGGCAAGGACCTGGACGCCGCGATGCAGGATGCCGCCAGCGGCAACCAGCAGACGCAAGGCAAGGTACCGCATCCGAGTGAAGCAATCGTCCAACTGGCCGGCCGTGCGGGCCTTGCCATGGTCGCCGGGCAGGAACTGCAGCTGGTCAACGGCAAATCGCTGGGCCTGGTGTCGGGCCAGGATACCAACCTGGCGATCGGCAAGCAGGGGCGCTTGCACAGTGGACAGGCCATCGGCATCGCCG
>NZ_JCBAJO010000457.1:0-813 GCF_059772245.1 Cupriavidus sp. R6-3 | reverse complement strand
GACTGGCTGGCGACGATCCCGCTCACGCAGCAGCCGGGAGCGCAGGCGGTGGTTCCCGATGGTCACGTGCTCGTTGGTCCGGGCGCAGTCATCATGGGGCGCGGCGTGTTCGATCCCCGGCACACGAAAGCGGCCGCAAAGCTGTCGTACCTTCTGGGCGCCCCGCAGCCGAGCGCGCAGCAGGCCGAGCAGCCCGCCGAGGAAGCGCGCCCTTCCGGGGACGCCATCGCCCGCAGCAAGCGCATCCTCGAAGCGGTGGACACCTACCACGAGCGCCCGAACAGCATCAACCGGCACGCGCTGCGCTGCATTCTGATGGACGAGTTCACCGAACTGCTGGCGAAGGGCGCCGAGGAAGAGCGGACTGTGGATGCACTGGCCCGCCTCCACTATCAAACGCTGTTCAATGCCATTGCAGCGGCCACCCATGTGAGCGCCGGCGCCGTGTCGATTTCAGTTGCGAAGTTCCGCGCCGCCATCCTCGCCCGCACCGCATCGGGGCCGCGCGCGGAGGGGCTGACCGACGCCACCCGCGACGTGCTGGCCGAGCGCCAGCGTCAGATCACGGCCGAGGGTTGGACGCCGGAGCATGACGACCAGCACCGCGAAGGTGAAATGGCGGAGGCGGCAGCAGCGTATGCGAGCGAAAGCGCCGCGCCACATGGCGGACTGCCGATGTGTTGGCCTTGGGCGAAAGAATGGTGGAAGCCGGCCGATCCGCGCCGCAATCTTGTCAAGGCCGGCGCCCTGATCTTGGCCGAGATCGAGCGGCTGGACCGCGCCGCCCTCGCCGCGTCGAAGGAGGCGTGATGG
>NZ_JCBAJO010000456.1:0-1143 GCF_059772245.1 Cupriavidus sp. R6-3 | reverse complement strand
CGTTAATTTGCAGAAGTTTGTTACCCGTTTTTGCATAAATTTGTTACCCGCCCCCTAGGCGCTCACCTTTCGGATGCTGGCAGTTCCGATGACGCCTTGTTCGTCCGTACAGCCCGCTGTGGACGCCCTTGCGGGTGTCATTTGGCCCCAAATGCCTCTCCGATCTGCCGGGCCCGTTTGACTTCATCGCTATGCAGATAGACCGACGTCGTCGACACGGACGCATGCCGCAGGTTGTCTCGAACGATGGTCAGTTCCGCGCCGCTTCCTAGCGCGTGTGTGGCGTGCGTATGGCGCATCCAGTGTGGACTGGCGCGGCGCAGCTTGTCCGCGGCCGCGGGATGGTCCGCACCAATGACATCCGCAGCCAGCTTGAAGAACCGCTTCACCACATGCCATAGCCGCGTGCTCGAGATGCCGATCTCGGGCTCGCCGCCCAGATCACCGACCAGGCGAACCTCGGGACGCCACAAACGCCGACTGATGGGCAGTCCGCGTTCCGTCAGGTAGCGCTCCACCGCCCGTCGCGCCAACGGGGGCATTGCCACGTTGCCGCTGCGGCCGCCCTTGCCGGTCAGCTTGAGCCATTCGTCGCCTTGCGCGTCGGTCCAGACATCCCCGAGCGTGGCTCCTACCAGCTCGCTGGGGCGTAGCCCGGTCGCATAGGCAAAATCCAGCACGAAGCGCAGGCGCTGCGCCGCGGCGGCCTCCCAGCCGTGGGACCATTCGAGCCCGTCAGCAATGGTCCGCACTAACTTCCATTCACCGTCGGTAAAGGCGCGCGAATTGTCCAGCGCCGCGGTGCGGCCGCCGCCGCGCACCTTGATGCCGGCGAAGGGATTGGCCAGCACGTAGCGTTGCTCGACCAGCCAGCGGAACATCGCCCCAAGGATCGACAGCGCATGGGCGACCGAGCGTGCGGCCAGCGCACCGGTGAACGGCCGCCAGTCCGGCGACGAGCGCGGGCGTGGCGGCCCGACCCACCGCTCTCGCGGCATGGGCCGCCGCAGGAAGGTGCGGTAGGCCACGGCGTCTTCGGTGGTCAACGACGACAGCGGCCGCTGACGCTCGACGATGGCCCACAGCATCAGCCGTTCCGCTTCCTTGCGGTAGGTGCGATGAGTGGCCGGCGACTCGTGCAGT
>NZ_JCBAJO010000455.1:0-1217 GCF_059772245.1 Cupriavidus sp. R6-3 | reverse complement strand
CGATTTCGTCGACGGCGAGCGCGCCGCCGGCAAGCCGGTATTCCCGCGCGACGTCTTCCACGCGCTGCACCTGACGCCGCCCGAGGCGGTCAAGGTCGTGATCCTGGGCCAGGACCCGTATCACGGCGTCGGCGTGGTCGATGGCGTCGAGGTGCCGCAGGCGCATGGGCTGGCCTTCTCGGTGCCGGACGGCGTGCGGGTGCCGCCGAGCCTGCGCAATATCTTCAAGGAGATCGCCGCCGAGTACGGCGATCCGGCGGTGGCGCGGCCCACGGCCTCCGGCAATCTGGAAGGCTGGGCACGCCAGGGCGTGCTGCTGCTGAACACCGTGCTGACGGTCGAGCAGGGACGGGCCGCCAGCCACGCCAAACGCGGCTGGGAAGCGGTCACCGACTGCCTGATCGCGGCGCTGGCGGCCAGCCGCCCGCATCTGGTCTTTCTGCTGTGGGGCAGCCACGCACAGGCCAAGAAGGACCTGCTGGCCGGCGAGCATTGCATCCTGGAGGCGCCGCACCCGTCGCCGCTGTCGGCGCATCGCGGCTTCCTCGGTTGCGGGCATTTCCGGCTGGCCAACGACTGGCTGGTGGAGCACCAGCGCGAGCCGATCGACTGGAGCGCGCACCAGGCGCGGGCGGCGATCGGTCGGTCCTAGGCGCGCCCGCCGATCCGACGCTCGCAGGCGCGGGCCTCGATCACTTGCGGGTGCCAGTCACTCTCGGGCGTCGATCACTCGCGGGCGCGGGTCATTCTCGGGTGTCGACCACTGGCGGGCGCCGGTCACTCGCTGGAGCGCCACTCGAACAGTTCGAACTCGCCCTCGCCCGGCTCGACCTCCAACCGCTCGACCTTCGCGGCGGGCGGGCCCTGCTCCATCCATTCGCGCAGCTTCGCCAGCCGCTCCGGCGGCCCGTACGCCATCACCTCGACCGTGCCGTCGTTGCGGTTGCGTACCCAGCCGCCCAGGCCGAGCTCGATCGCCAGGTCCTCGCAGGCCGCGCGATAGCCGACCCCCTGCACCTTGCCGTGCGCCACCATGTGCCAGGTTTCCATCGCCGTTCCTCCTTGCGAGTCCGTACACCCGTGCATCCGTACAACCCTAGACTAGTGCGATGACGCGGGCATGACCACCCCCGCGCGAGGCGGGCGGTCTTCAGCCTGCGCCCGCGGACCCCGGCGCCTTGCGTCCTGCGCCCTTGGGCCGTTGCGCCCTTGCGCGC
>NZ_JCBAJO010000454.1:0-1222 GCF_059772245.1 Cupriavidus sp. R6-3 | reverse complement strand
CGAACCGCCGTCGCTGCTCGACCGTGCGCCGATGCAAGGTCCGGGCGCCGGCGACGGCCAGCAGGACGAGACCGACGATCATCCGCTCGGCTACGCGATCGCGCAGCTGCACGGCATCTACGTGCTGGCGCAGAACGCGCGCGGCCTGGTGCTGGTCGACATGCACGCCGCGCACGAGCGCATCCTGTACGAGCAGATCAAGACCGCGCTCGACGCGCGCCAGATGACGGTGCAGCCGCTGCTGATTCCGGTCACGCTGCCGGCCAGCCCGGTCGAGATCGGCGCCGCCGAGGAACACCAGGACACGCTGGCGCTGCTGGGCTTCGACATCGCGCCGGTCTCGCCGACCACGCTGGCGGTGCGCGCGATTCCGGCGCTGCTGAAGCAGGCCGACGCCGAGGCGCTGGCGCGCGACGTGCTGCGCGACCTGCATGCCTATGGCGGTTCGCGCGTGCTGGCCGAGCGCCAGAACGAACTGCTGGCGACGCTGGCCTGCCACAGCGCCGTGCGCGCCAACCGCAAGCTGACCGTCGAGGAAATGAACGCGCTGCTGCGCCAGATGGAACAGACGGAGCGCGCCGACCAGTGCAACCATGGCCGGCCGACCTGGGTCCAGCTGACCGTGGCCGAGCTGGACCGGCTGTTCCTGCGCGGCCAGTAAGGCCGCGCGCTGTCGTTGTCCGCTTCGTCGTTGTCCGCTTATTCCATGGCCTCCGCCTCGCCCGCTCCCATCGTCTGCCTGCTCGGCCCCACCGCCTCGGGCAAGACCGCGGCCGCCCTGGCACTGGCCGCGCGCGCGCCGATCGAGATCATCAGCATGGATTCGGCGCTGGTCTATCGCGAGATGGACATCGGCACCGCCAAGCCCTCTGCCGCCGAACTGGCCGCGGTGCCGCACCATCTGATCGACATCATCGATCCGGCCGACAGCTATTCGGCCGCGCAATTCGTCGCCGATACCAATGCGCTGATCGACGCGATCCGCGCGCGTGGCCGCGAGCCGCTCATCGTGGGCGGCACCATGCTCTATTACAAGGCGCTGACCCAGGGCCTGAACGATCTGCCGCAGGCCGATCCGCAGGTGCGCGCCGAGCTCGACAAGCTGGCCGAGCAGCGCGGCTGGCCGGCGCTGCATGCGATGCTGGCCGAAGTCGATCCGGTCACGGCGGCGCGGCTGGCGCCCAACGACGCACAGCGCATCCAGCGCGCGCTGGAGATCCAC
>NZ_JCBAJO010000453.1:0-1223 GCF_059772245.1 Cupriavidus sp. R6-3 | reverse complement strand
CCCAACCCCAACGCCGGCACCGCTACCGCCGGCCACCAACGGCGCGGCGAGCCCCAATGCCCCCGGCTGATCGCAGTAGTCGCCGCAGTGCCCCATGCGCTATGCTTGCGCGATTTGGTGAGGATAGGCGCGCACAATGGGCATCCTGAGCTTGAGCAATCTGGTGGCGGAGTTCCTGCTCGCGTTCTCCGCGCTGCTCAGTATCATCAACCCGTTCGGCATGGCATTCGTGCTGTTCGACCGGACCCGCTTCCTGACCGTCGAGGAGCGTCGCAAGCTGAGCCGCCAGGTCGCGATCAATTCGCTGATCGTGCTGCTGGTGACCTTCTTCCTCGGCACCGCCATCCTCGGCTTCTTCGGCATCTCGCTGCAGGCGCTGCGCCTGGCCGGCGGCTTCGTGGTGGCGTTCAGCGGCTGGACCATGCTGAACGCGCCGACGCAGCCCGCCGAGAAGCGCATCGAATCGGTCTCGACCGGCGATGTCACGCAGATGGCGTTTTTCCCGCTGACGATTCCGCTGACCACCGGCCCCGGCTCGATCGCCACCGCAATCGCGCTGAACGCCAGCCGCAGCCGCGAATGGCGCGATGCGATCGAATCGGCGGTGGTGTCGGTGACGGTCAGTGTCGCCGTGGCGATCGTCGTCTATGTGGTCTACAGCCGCGCCGAACTGCTGGCCCGCGTGCTGGGACCGGAAGGCACCAACGTCGTCACGCGGCTGTCGGCCTTCCTGCTGCTGTGCATCGGCGTGCAGATCATGATGACGGGCATCAGCGAATACCTGACGACGCTGCCGGGCCTGGGCTGATCGCCGGCATTGCCCGCACCCCGCACCCCGCACCCCGCACCCCCGCAGCCCCGCAGCCCCGCAGCCCCGTACCGCCGCACCGCCGCACCGCCCGGCGGCGCGTGCGGATGGTCGGTCATCCCGCGACCTAATCCAGCCTGAACTGTCCCACCGCGCCGGTCAGCCGCGCCAGTTGCTGCTGCTGGCGTGCGACCTCTTCCGCGGTCTGGTCGACATGGTCGGCGTTCTGGCGCGACGCCGCGTCGATGCCGGCGATATTTCCCTCCACCTGATCGATGCCGGCGCGCTGTCCGCCGGTGGCGAGCGCCATCTGGTCGACGATGGCGGCGAGCCGCGCGACGCTGGCCTCGAGCTCGCCCATCGTGCTGCCCGCGGTGCCGACCAGCTCCGAGCCGGCGCGCGCGCGGTCGACCGA
>NZ_JCBAJO010000452.1:0-1247 GCF_059772245.1 Cupriavidus sp. R6-3 | reverse complement strand
GCCGCGACGTCCTCGGTCAGGTCGAAGTAGTGCACGCCCAGTTCGGCGGCAACGGTCGCCACCGGCACCGCGGCATGAAAGGGCAAGGCGTTGATCACCGCGGCGGCGCCTGCCAGCGCGTCCATGCAGGCCTGCCGCTCGGAGGGATCGGCCAGGCGCGTGGAGACGCCGGCTGGCAGCGCGTCGAGCGCGTCGCGGTAGCGGTCGACCACGGTCACCGCGTAGTCGCCGCTGTCCTGCAGCATGGCGGCGATGGTGCGGCCGATCTTGCCGGCACCGAGCACGGTGACGGGCAGCGCCGCACCGGAACGAGCCGAAGGGAAGGAAAGGTTGTTGTTCATGACGGTCCTCCGACGCGGGAAATGGAAGCGTGCCAATGTCGCGCGGGATGGCCGGGTGCCGGCGCATCGAGCCATCCCGTACCCAAAGTATGGTGTCGCGCGCCGTCGGATTGAACAGACAACAATGACGAAAACCCGCCATAATCGGGCGAATCGACGATGTATCTCGACGAAACGACGAGACGCCGGCACCGCACCAGACCGAAGCCCGAAGCCCGGAGCCCGGAGCCCGGAGCCCGGAGCCCGGAGCCCGGAGCCCGGAGCCCGGAGCCCGGAGCCCGGAGCCCGGAGCCCCGGAGCCCCGGAGCCCGCAGCCCGCAGCCCGCAGCCTGAAGCCCGTAGACGGAGACCGCATGACCGACCTCGACCAGACCGACCGTCACCTGCTGTCGCTATTGCAGGCCAATGCGCGCGACAGCGCCGCCAATCTGGCGCGCAAGCTCGGCATCGCCCGCACCACGGTGGTCGCCCGCATCGCCCGGCTGGAGCGGCTCGGCGTGATCGCCGGCTATGGCGTGCGGCTGGGCCAGCAGATGGAGGACAACGCGATCCTGGCGTTCTGCGGGCTGTCGGTGCAGCCCAAGACCGCGCCCACGGTACTGCGCGCGCTGCAGCGCTTCCCCGAGGTGGTGGAGCTCGATTCGGTCAGCGGGCCGGTCGACTACATGGCGGTGATCCGCTGCGATACGCATGCGCGGCTGGACCGGCTGCTCGACGAGATCGGCGCGCTCGATGGCGTGAACCACACCAGCACGTCGATCGTGCTGGCGCGCAAGATCGACCGGCGGCGGCCGGTGGGGTGACGGGCAGCCTCGGCTTCGGCATTGGGGCTCCTTGGCGTCCCCGCCCCCTCCCCTCTGCCCCTGCTCCTGCCCTCTTGCTCTCTTGCCCGCGCCCCCGCGCCCC
>NZ_JCBAJO010000451.1:0-1267 GCF_059772245.1 Cupriavidus sp. R6-3 | reverse complement strand
TCAGCGCTCCCCGGCCGGCTCCGTCGGCGTGCCGGCCAGCAGTTCGGCTACCGTCGGCCCGTCGACGCGCGCGAGATCGTCCTGGTACTTGAGCAGGACCCCGAGCGTGTCGCGCACCGAATCGGGATCCAGCTCGGTCACGCCGAGCGCCGCCAGCGCGCGGCACCAGTCGATCGCCTCGGCGATGCCGGGCGCCTTGAACAGATCGATGCCGCGCAGGCGGTGCACGAAGTCGATCGCCTGTGTCTGCAAGGCGGCCGCGGCCTCTGGTGCGCGGGCGGCGACGATGTCGAGCTCGCGCTGGCGCTCGGGATAGCCGATCCAGCGATAGAGGCAGCGGCGCTTGAGCGCGTCGTGCACCTCGCGCGTGCGGTTCGACGTGATCACGATCAGCGGCGGGCGTTGCGCGGCGATGCGGCCGATCTCCGGGATCGACACCTGGTATTCGGACAGCACCTCGAGCAGGAAGGCCTCGAACGGTTCGTCGGCGCGGTCGATCTCGTCGATCAGCAGCACGCGCGGCACCGCAGGAGCGGCCGGGTCGGGCAGCAGCGCCTCCAGCAGCGGGCGCTTGAGCAGGAATTCGTCGCGGTACAGCGATTGCGCCTCGGGCCGCTCGCCGCGCGCCTCGGCCAGCCGCAGCGCCATGATCTGGCGCGGATAGTCCCATTCGTACAGCGCGCTGGCGGCGTCGAGCCCTTCGTAGCACTGCAGGCGCAACAGCCTGGTGCCGAGGCCCGCGGCGATCGCCTGCGCCAGCGCGGTCTTGCCGACGCCGGGTTCGCCTTCCAGGAACAGCGGGCGCTGCATCTTCAGCGCGAGGAACAGCACGGTCGCGGTCTCGCGGTCGGCGAAATATTGCTCGCGCTGGAGCAGCGTCAGGGTCTGGTCGATGGAATCGGGCAGCATGAAGGCGAGGTCGGGCGATGGCTGGCGATGGCTATGGCTGGCAGGCGGGCGGCGCGCTGATAAACGAAATCAGGTTCGCAGGGGGAAAGACTGCGGCGGGACGGCGGACCGGCGAGCCGCTGTCCTTCACGGCCCGCCGCGCCGCTTCACGTCCCGCCCCGCCCCGCTTCAGGGCGATGGCGTGGACGACTGCGAGGAGGCCTGCATGGACGATTGCCCCAGCGCCTGCTCGACCGCCCGCGCCGCCAGCACCGGAATCAGATGCGCCCGGTACTCGGCGGACCCGTGCAGGTCGTCGTTCAGGCCCTCGGTCGGGATCGTCACCGCGCGCGCGGCCGCCGCGCTGAAGTCGGCCGAC
>NZ_JCBAJO010000450.1:0-1279 GCF_059772245.1 Cupriavidus sp. R6-3 | reverse complement strand
TCGGCCACCGGCGTATAGGCGAAGCGGCGCCAGTCGGACGACAGATTCCAGTCGCGCGTATTGACCGCGTTGATCTGGAACGGCTTGGGCAATTGCGACAGGTCGAGGCGCATGCGGACCTCGGCCTGGTAGGGCACGCCGAGCTTGACGTCGCCGCGCTCGAACACGCGCCAGCCACGCACCTGCTTGATGAAATCGAGCGCGCCCTTCAGGCGCATGAAGGGCAGTTGCAGTCCGCCGGTCGAGACCCGGTACTGCCGCGTCAGCGGATGGAAGGTCAGCCTGACGCTGCGGCTGGTGCTCACCGGCTTTTCGTCGAACCAGTACCAGCGCGGGCGGCTCAACTGGAAATCCACCGCGAAATACAGAGGGATGCCCTTGTGCAAGGCGTCCTCCAATGCCGGCGACAATTCGAAGTCGAAGGCGGCGTTCAGTTCGAAGCCGCCGTCCTGATATTCGACGCGCGCCTCGCGGATGTCGATGTTCTGTGCGTGCCCGGCGCGGGGCGACAACGCGCTCGCGCACAGGACCAGCACCATCAGCAGCAGCCACGCCAGCCGGCGCAGCGCGGCCACGCCGATACCGGCATGGTCTGCTGCGGATCCGCACGCCTTGTCGTCATGGGCACGGAGGACGGACAAGCGAAGCGGTGCGAGCATCGGATCAGAGGCGTTTCTGGAAGCGGGCGTAGAAGAAACCGTCGTGGTCCGACGGCAGGCCATCGTGGCTGCCGGTCCCGCCATCAGCCACGCCATTTGGGATGCTGCCGGGCAGCAGCTGGCCGGGCGCCTGCAATCGTATCGCATCTGGTAGCTGGGCACCAAACCACTGCGCCTGCTCCTCGCCCTCCGTTGGGAAAATAGAACAAGTCACATACACCAGAATGCCGCCCGGTTTCAGCAGCGGCCACAGCTGCGAGACGATGCGGCGCTGCTCGTTGACGAGCTTGCCCAGATCGCTCTCGCGGCGCAGCCAGCGGATATCGGGATGGCGGCGCACGATGCCCGAGGCCGAGCATGGAACATCGGCGAGGATGCGATCGTACGGCTTGCCATCCCACCAGGCCTGCGGCCGGCTCGCGTCGCCGATCACCACCTGCGCGCGCTGCTGCAGCCGCGCGAGATTCTCGTCGATGCGCTGGGCGCGCGCGGCATCGCTCTCGACCGCGGTCAGTTCCACGTCGGCCAGTTCGAGCAGATGGCCGGTCTTGCCGCCGGGCGCGGCGCAGGCATCGAGCACGCGCTGGCCATCGGCGATCTCGAGCAGCGGCGCGGCGAGC
>NZ_JCBAJO010000045.1:0-28714 GCF_059772245.1 Cupriavidus sp. R6-3 | reverse complement strand
AGCGCCGGCAGCGCCTCGCCGGCGTTGGCGTAGACCGGTACGCCGCGCTGCCGGAACGGCGCGGCCACGCCCTGCTGCCAGGCCGCGACCACGATGGGCTTGCCGCTGGTATCGGCGAAGGCGGCCGCATCGGTGGCAAAGCGTTCGATGTCGTAGCCCATGCCCGCCACCGGAATATCGAGCAGCACCATGTCCGCCGCCGCGTCGCCCGCGATCACCGGCAGCACATCACCGAACAGCGCGCTGTTGGTCAGCAGGGCGGCGGTCACGTCGACCGGATTGGCGGTGGCGGCAAAGCCGGGCAGGCGTTCGGCCAGCGCGGACTGGGTCTGTGCCGCCAGCGGCGCCATCGACAGTCCGCACGACTCGGCGGCGTCGGCCGCCATCACGCAGCTCGCGCCGGAGTTGCTGACGACGACGAGCCCGCGCCCCTGCGGCTGCCAGTCGCGCAGATACAGCGGTGCGCAGCGCGCCAGCGCATGGGCGTCGTCGACGCGCCAGATGCCGTGATGCGCGAGGAAGGCATCGACGGCGCGATCCTCGTTGGCGAGCGCGCCGGTGTGCGAGGCCGCCGCGCGCTGGCCCGCGCTGGTGCGCCCGGCCTTGACCGCGACGATGGGCACGCCGCGTGCGCGCGCCACCGCGGCTGCCTGCGCCAGCGTAGCCGGATCGTTGAGCGTCTCCAGATACAGCAGCATCAGTTGCACGTCGTGATCGTGCGCGACGGCCAGCGCCAGGTCGCTGACCGTGACGTCCGCCTGGTTGCCGGTCGCATGCATGTGCCGTACGCCGATGCCCTGGTGGCGCAGCAGGCCGTAGACCATCGCGCCCATGCCGCCGCTCTGGCTGATCACCGCGACCGGCCCATCCTGCGGCGGCACTTCGATGAACATCGTCGAGAAGCTGGCGATCGCGCCGCTGCCGAAATTGGCCAGGCCCTGGCTGTTCGGGCCGACCATGCGCAGATTTCCTGCGCGCGCGATATCGACCATCTTCTGCTGCTGGCGCCGGCCTTCCTCGCCCGCTTCGCCGAAGCCCGAGGCGATCACGATGGCCGCCGCCACGCCGAGCCGCGCGCAATCGCTGACTGCCTGCACGGCGGCCTCGCCGGCGACCACGACGATGGCCAGCTCCGGCGCTTCCGGCAGCGCGTCCAGCGCGGCGTAGCTGCGCAGGCCCTGGATCGTGTCGCGCTGCGGGTTGATCGGATACAGCGTGCCGCCGTAGCCGTGCTGCTGCATGTAGTGGATCGGCCGGCCGCCGATCTTGTGGATATGGTCCGAGGCGCCGATCACCGCGATCGAGCGCGGCGTCAGCAGGGCCTGCAGGCCGCGGGGGAGAGAAGCCGACATGTCGTAGTCCTGTAGTCGATCGGTTCAATGAAGTCGTTCAATGCCTGGGTTCAATGCACTGGTTCAATGCACTGGTTCAATGCATCGGTTCCATGCAAGCCAGGCTCAGTCGATGGTGGCGCCGGAGGTCTTGACGACGCCGGCCCATTTGTCGATCTCGGCGCCGAGGAAGCGGCCGGTCGCGTCGGGCGACGTCCATTCCGCGCCGAAGCCCTGCGTGGCGAAGCGCGAGCGGACTTCGGCATCGTCGAGCACGGCGCGCAGCGACTGGCTCAATTTGTCGATCACCGGAGCGGGCGTGCCGGCTGGCGCCAGCAGCGCATTCCACGCGGTCGCCTCGTAGCCGGCCAGACCCGCCTCCGCAACGGTCGGCACATCCGGCGCGGCTGGGGAACGCTTGGCGCTGGTCACGGCCAGGGCCTTGAGCTTGCCGTCGCGCACGAACGGCATCGCCGACAGCATGGTGTCGAACATCACCGTGGCCTGGCCGCCGATCACATCGGTCAGGGCCGGCGCGCTGCCCTTGTACGGCACGTGCGTCATGCGCACGCCCGCCATCGCGTTGAACAGTTCGGCGGACAGATGGGTCGACTGGCCATTGCCCGAACTGGCGAAGCTCACCTGATCCGGCTTTGCCTTGGCCAGCGCGATCAGCTCGGCGACATTGCGCGCCGGCGTCGATGGCGCGGTGACCAGAACCAGCGGTCCGCGCGTCAGCAGGCTCACCGGCGCGAAATCGCGACGCGTGTCGTACCCCGGCTTGCGGAACAGCGTCATGTTGATGGCATGCGCGGTGGTGGCGACCAGCAGGGTATAGCCGTCGGGCGCGGCCTTGGCGGCGGCCTCCGCGCCGATATTGCCGCCCGCACCCGGCCGATTCTCGACCACCACCGGTTGTCCGAGCCGCTCGCCGAGCTTCTGTCCGACCACGCGCGCGACGATATCGGTGGGGCCGCCGGGCGGGTAGGGCACGATCATGCGGATCGGCTTTGCCGGCCAGGTTTCCGCTTGGCCGGGCCGCGGCAATACCGCGCACAGCGTGCCCAGCGCGAGCACCGGCAGCACGGCGCGCAACGCGTGCCGCCTGGTTGAAGAAAACGGACGGGCGAGCGCGGCCCGCCGATGCTGCTGATTCGGCTGCATAGGTGTCTCCATCTGGTTGTTGTCGTGCCTGGCTGGCTGTTTCGGTCCGCGGTTCCGGCTCACTACTCCCGCTGGAATCGCAACAGCGTCCGCTCCCCATGCCGGAAAAACCCGGCGCGCACACGGTCGCCGATCGCCACGCCGGGCTCGGCATGAGCCATCACGCGCGGCCCTTCGTCGAGCGTAGCCAGCACCAGCGTGTAGGGGACCAGCGTGCGGAAGCTGTCGTCCGGCGCGCGCGCAACCTCGGTCACGGCGTAGACGGTGGCCACACCGGCCGCATCGCGCCAGGCGAGCCGGACGCTGCCGCAGCGCTGGCAGGCATGGCGCTCCAGCGATTGCGCCGCGCCACAGTCGCCGCACGACTGGTAGCGAACGCGGCCCGCTTCCAGGCCTTCGGCATAGGGATGAAGCCCTTCGGGCAGGGCGGATTCGGCTGAGATCGCCATCACAGGGCCTCCAGCACCAGGCTGACATGGGACGACAGCACGCCGCCATCGGCATGGAACAGCGCGCGGCGACGCGGACCGATCTGGCGGTCGCCGGCACGTCCGGCAAGCTGCCGCGTCGCCTCGGCCAGATGCATCAGGCCGCCCGCGACGCCGGAATGGCCGAACGCGAGCAGGCCGCCATGGGTATTGAGCGGCAGCGCGCCATCGACATCGAAGTCGCCGGCCAGCAGCCGCGCAGGCGCGCCGCCTCGCGGCGCCACGCCGATCTCCTCGAGCAGCATCAGCAGCGTGATGGTGAACGAGTCATAGATCGCCAGATAGTCGAGGCCATCGACCCCGATGCCGGCCTCGCCAAGCGCGCGCGTGGCCGCTTCGCCGGCGCCGGTCGTCATCACGCTGTCGATCGCGCATAGATGCTGATGGCGATGCGCCTGTCCCGCGCCGGCGATGCGCACAGGCCGGCCGGGCCCCGGCTCCGCCGAGACCACCAGCGCCACCGCGCCATCGGAGATCGGGCAGCAGTCCGACAGCAGCAGCGGCGTCGCTACCGGCTTGGCGGCGCACGCGGCGGCTGCGGTCAGCGGCTCGCGCAGATGTGCGTCGGGGTGGGCGCCGGCATGCTTGCGCATCAGCACCGCGAAATCCGCCAGCGCGTCGCGTGGCAGGCCGGTCTCCATCAGATAGCGCGAGGCCAGCAGCGCGTAGTACGCCGGCACCGAGGCGCCGTTGGGCACTTCGATCTGCGGCTCGCCGACCTGGGCCAGCGTCTGCACCGATTGGTCGCGGCTCTGGCCGCTGAGGCGGTTCTCGCCCGCCACCACCAGCACATGGCGGCAGCGGCCGGCACGCACCAGTTCGCGCGCCAGCATCGCCATCGCCCCGCCGGTGGCACCGCCGGCGGCCATGCCGTGCGCATAGGCGGGTTGGAGCGACGCGTATTCGCAGAAGCGGTCGGCCAGCATCAGATGCGGCAGCGTGGTCGCGTAGCCGCACAGCACGCCATCGATCTCGGCGCGCGACAGTTCCGCCTCGGCCAGCGCGGCATCGGCGGCGCGTGCCATCAGCGTCAGCGGCGTGCTGCCCGCGAGCCTGCCGAAGCGCGTATTGCCGGCGCCGCGCAACCAGGCGCCGCGTTGAAGGGAGTCGCTCATGTCAGCGCTTGAGCAGCGGGCACTTCGACTTCGACGGCGGGATGAAGGCCTGGTCGCCGGGCACCGTGGCGAGGACCTTGTAGTAGTCCCATGGATATTTCGATTCGGCCGGCGTCTTCACCTCGAACAGGTACATGTCGTGCACCATGCGTCCGTCCTCGCGGATACGGCCATTGGCGGTGAAGAAGTCCTGGATCGGCATCGCCTTCATCTGCTTCATCACGGCGGCGGTCTCATCGGTGCCGGCCGCCTGCACCGCCTTCAGGTAGTGCATCACCGACGAATAGACGCCCGCCTGGCTCATGTTGGGCATCTTCTTGAGCTTGTCGAAATAGCGGCGCGACCATTTGCGGGTGGCGTCGTTCATGTCCCAATAGAAGGCCTCGGTCAGTACCAGCCCCGCGGCGGTCTTCAGGCCGATCGCATGGATGTCGTTGATATAGAGCAGCAGGCCGGCCAGCTTCTGCTTGTTGTCGCGCGTCAGGCCGAACTCGTGCGCGGCCTTGATCGCGTTGACCGAGTCGCCGCCCGCATTGGCCAGGCCCACGACCTGCGCCTTGCTGGCCTGCGCCTGCAGCAGATACGAGGCGAAGTCGCTGGCGCCGATCGGATGGCGCGCCGCGCCGAGCACCTTGCCGCCGGCCTCGGTCACCACGGTGGTGGCCGAGTCCTGCAGCGTGTGCCCGAACGCGTAGTCCGCCGTCAGGAAATACCAGGTCTTGCCGCCGCGCTGGACCATCGCACGCGCCGTGGTATTGGCGAGCGCATAGGTGTCGTAGGCGTAGTGCACCGAGATCGGGGTGCACAGGTCGTTGGTCAGACGCTCGGTACCGGGGCCGGAGAACACCACGATGCGGTTCTTCTGCTTGGCGACTTCGAGCACGGCAAGCGCGGGCGCCGACGCCGCGACATCGAGGATCGCGTCGACCCGGTCGGTGTCGAACCATTCGCGCGCCTTGTTGGCGGCGATGTCGGCCTTGTTCTGATGATCGGCGACCACCAGTTCGATCTTGCGGCCGAGCACCTTGCCGCCGAAGTCGTCAATCGCCATCTGCGCGGCGGTGGCGCTGCCGCGGCCGGTCACATCGGCATAGAGGCCGCTCATGTCGAGGATCAGCCCGATCTTGACCAGATCGTCGGAGAGGGTGGCCTTGGGCTGGGCCTGAGCCTGGGCGTAGGCGGTGCCGCCGAGCGACAGCGCGCATGCGCCCAGCATGCCGGCGAGCGTGCGGGAAACAAGGCCGGCAATGCGCCGGCGTGCGGGAAATGGCTTCATATCGTAGGTCTCCTCCGGATCGTTGGTGTCGCCACTCAGACGGTGGCGATCGGCGTGGTGGGCGAACCGACCGCCCCGGGCAGGCGCAGCGGCGGCGCCGTCAGCATGAAGCGGGTGCGGCCGTGCTCGCGCAGCCATTGCGCCAGGTCGCGCAGATACCAGAGCTCGCCCAGCGGCAGGCCAAGCTTGAACAGGCAGTGGTGGTGCAGCGGCAGCAGCGGATGCGGGCCCGGGTCGCTGGCCGGCTGCGCCGGATAGCGCTCGACCGCGTAGTTGTCGGCGATCAGCGCGGCGATGCCGGCGTCGGTGATCCACTGCAGCAGCTTGTCGTCGCGTCCATTCAGCGCGCTGCAGCTGTGGTGCAGCACGTTCTCGTCGGGCTCGCGCTGCATCGACAGCACCACCTCGGCGAAGCCGGTGCGCAGCAGCAGCATGTCGCCGCGCTCGACTTCGACGCGGTCCGCCTCCATCGCGCGCATCAGCTCGTCGTAGCCGATATCGCGGAAGTCGGTGCCGTAGCAGTGCGCCAGATCGACCAGCACGCCGCGGCCCTGCATGCCCTTGACGGCGAAGTTTTCGATGCCGAGCGCGCGCGCCTCGCTGTGTTCGTGATTGCAGCCGTGCGCGGCGAAATGATCGTCGTCGGCATAGTCGACCGGACCGACGATATGCTCGTTGGCGCGATAGCCGTTGTAGTAGACCCGCTCGGCGCGGCCGTCGCCGTCGGCATCGAACAGCGCGCCGACGTGGGCCAGCGAATCCCATTGCGTCGAGTACTGCAGCGACAGCAGGACCTGGTCGTCGCTGATCACGTCGGTGGCCTCGGGGTCGACCTTGGCCAGCGGGAAATTGACGTAGGGCAGGTCGTCGCGGAAGGTCGGACGCAGCACCGGCGGATGGCGGCGCGGATTGAGCTTGTTGCCGCCGGGATAGTCGAGTGGCAGCGACAGGCAGAAGCTCAGGCCCGCCTGGACCTCCTGCGCGGCCTTGCGTACCTGCTCGGCGCCGATCAGATTGAGCCGCCCGATCTGGTCGTCGGGCCCGAAGTCGCCCCAGGTGGAGCCCTGCGGACGTTGTTTCCAGCGCATGCCTGATGTCTCCATATCCGTGGTCCTTTTCTTGTTGAGGGTCGTGCAGAGGCACTGCCGCGCCGTCTCGGCTACGGCGTATCGGCCGGCGACAGCGTGGCCCCGCCCGTGCGTGCCGCGGTGCCGCGATGCGGCCAACGGTCGGGCAGCGACGCCTCGATGGCGCCGAGATTCGCAACGATGCCGTCGGCCTCGCGCCGCAGCGCCTTGGCCATCGCGGCCTCACGTTCGGTGATGCGCTCGTTCAGTGCGGCAATGCTCAGCGCGCCGAGCGGATAGCCGTCCGGGCCCGGCAGGGCGATCGCGATGCCGCCCATGCGCTCGACCACCACATCGAGCAGCACCGCATAGCCGCGTTCGCGCGTCGCTTCGACATGGCGCAGCAGCGCGGCCGTGCTCAGCCGCGGATAGCGCTTGAGCGCCGGCGCCACGCAGCGCAGTACCGCGTCGATTTCGTCGTCGGGAAGGGCGGCCAGCAAGGCCAGGCTGCCGGCGCCCACGCCGAGCGGGCGGCGGCTGCCGATATCGAGATAGTTGGCGCGGATCGGGAAATTGCCGAAGCGCAGTTCGGTGCAGACCGATTCCCAGCCGCTCGGCACCGACAGGATGGCGGTGTCCTCGAACGCGCAGGCCAGGCGGATCAGCGCGGGACGGGCGAGCGGGCGCATGTCGAGACGCCGCAACGCGGCCGCCCGCAGCACCAGCCATTCGGGGCCGGGGCTGAAGGCCTTGGTGGCAGGATCGCGCGAGACCAGCCCTTCTGCCGCCAGCGTATCGAGCAGCCGCAGCGCCGACGCCTTGTCGACGCCCGACGCCTGCGCCAGGTCGGTCAGCCGCGTATTACGCGGGTCCGACAGCGCTCGTAGCAGCTGGCAAGCCTTGCGCAGCGACGATCCCTGCGTCGTCATCCGGCCGTCTCCCTGTTCTGGTCATTTTGCGGAATGAAACCGCAGATGCCGTTATAGGGCGGCTGGAGGGCTGAGTCATTTTGCGGCGCGTCAAAGTTTCGCCCGATGAAACTTGTGGGCATGTCATTCGTTCGTTGCCGACTGGCGTTGTCGGGGACAGTGTTCCAACACGAAGCCATGCCGACAGAAAACCGTTCCCGAGGTTCGTTTTTTTGTACATTTCCCTATAATCGAACAACAAAAGTCCGGTATTTTTGACATCATGCACACTGCGTACACCCCACAAGAGCTTGGTCAGCTGATCCGAAGCACACGTAGGGCGGTCGGCACCACCCAAGCGGAGATGGCCGCCGCGTTGCAGGTGCGCCGTCAGACGATCGCTGAATTGGAAAGGGGTGGGAACGTAGGTATGCACGTGATGTTCAACGCCCTGGTCTATTTGGGTAAAGGGATCGCCATCGCAGATGCGCGTCCCACGGCCGAGGCGTTGCGAGCCATGTTGGACGACGATGAATGACAAGCTGAAACGCCTGCAGGTCACCACCCCTCAAGGGATTTCGGGCACGATCGACAAGGAGTCCCGTTATGTCTTCAATTACACGGCGACGGAGCGCGAATGCGAGGTTGCACTGGGCATGCCCATTCGCGCCGAAAGCTACGGCAGCGCCGTCTTGCATCCGATCTTTGCGATGAACCGGCCCGAGGGCTATTTGCTCGAACGCATTCGACATCGCTTTGGAAAGCTCATGCAGCTCGACGATATGCGCCTGCTCGCGCTGACCGGCGAGAACCAGATTGGACGCCTTCGCTACGAGGTACCGGGTAGCGGGGTCAAGCGTTCCAAGGCGTCGACGGTGGGCCTCTCCACAGTCCTGGAGTCCGACGCGTCGACCGACTTGTTCGAGTATCTCGTCGACACCTATCTGCAATCCGGCATTAGCGGAATTCAGCCCAAGGTCATGATTCCGGACGCGGACAAGGACAGTACGGTGCTGGTCGAGCGCGCGACGTTGATTGCCCCCGACCTGATAGTCAAGGCCAGCGGCGAAGGCTATCCGTATCTGGCGCAGAACGAGTTCTTGTGCATGGAGGCAGCTCGGCGGGCCGGCATCTCGGTGCCTCAGTTCTGGCTGTCCCAGAGCGGCGCGCTGTTCGTGATGGGGCGCTTCGATATGGCGGAGGAGCGGCAGCTCGGCTTCGAGGACATGGCCGTGCTAATGAACAAGACCGCCGAAGAGAAATACCTCGGCGCGTACGAACATATCGCGAAGGTGATCAATGTCTATTGCGGGCCGAACGCGCCGGACAGCTGCAGGCGGTTCTTTGACTATCTCGCCTTGACGGTGATGGTGCGCAATGGCGATGCACACCTGAAGAACTTCGGGTTGCTCTATCGGGACCCTCACACGAGCGCACCGGAGCTTTCACCGCTTTACGACGTGGTAACGACCACCGTGTACAAGTACCAGAATCGGTACGGTGTGGAGCTGACCGACCGCGAACTGGCACTCAAGCTCGCGAAATCGAGGCGCTATCCGGACCGCAAGACGCTGCTCGATTTTGGCAGGAACGTTTGTGGAGTCGCCAATCCAGAGCAGGCCCTGGAGCGCATCGGCGATGCAATGAGCGACACGCTGCAGGCCGATTTCCCCGGAATCGACCCCAAACTGTTGAAGGCCCTGCGCAAGGAATGGGACGGCGGTCGTCTTGCAATGGCGCCTGACCACGTCTATCAGCAGGCAGCCATCAACCATCTGTCCGGCTCGCACCCGGAATCGATTTGAATCAGGAGCCTGCAGATACGGCGGATCAGCGGGCCGCTCCCGATGCGAACTACCCCGCAAACACCGGCTCGTCCCGATCCACCTTTGCCGCGGCCAGCAGCGCGTTCAGTTCGGGCACGCACGAACCGCAATTGCCGCCGGCCTTGACGCAGGCCGTGATCTCGGCCGCGCTGCGCAGGCCGTGTTCGCGAATCGCGTCGCAGATGGTATTGCGGCCGACGCCGAAGCACGAGCAGACGGTGGGGCCGGCATCGACGCCCGGCTGGGCGGCCTGGCCGATCAGCAGGCCGATGCGGTCGTCGTCAACGAGCCGGTCCTTGGCGAACAGGCTGCCGAGCCAGGCCCGGGCCGGCAGGTCGGGCCGCGTCGAGACGTAGACGCAGGCCTGCAGGCGGTCGTCGACGACCAGGGCGGCGCGGTAGACGCCGGCGGAACGGTCCTCGTACTCGATCCAGTCTGCCTCCGGGTCGGCCGCGCCGAGAAGCTGCCGCGCCCACGCAGCGCGATCGGCGACCGATTCACGGCCGGCGAACTCATAGCGCTGGAACTGCCGGCCGGTCACGCGCGTCCACCAGGTCAGCGCGCCGCAGTCCAGCGTGTCGCGCGCCAGCGCAAAGCCGTGCCATGAGACCGGAAACGGATCGACCCGGACCGGCGTGTGCTTGAACTCCGGCTCGCCGGAGACTGGATCGACGACGGGATTGACCAGCGCGCCGACGCGCGCGTCGGAACTGAACTGCCCGTTCCAGTGGATCGGCACAAACACGCTGCCGCGCGGAATGCCGCCGCCATGGCGCACGCGTACCACCATCGCGCCCCAGCGCGTCGACACCCGCGCGAGGCGGCCTTCGCCGACGCCGCACAGCAGCGCGTCCTGCGGATGCATGTCGACGAAGGGTTCGGGCAGATGCTCGGCCAGGCGCGCCGACTTGCCGGTGCGGGTCATCGTGTGCCATTGGTCGCGCACGCGGCCGGTGTTCAGGATCAGCGGATAGTCCTCGTCGGTAGCGTGGACGGGTTTGCGCGGCGCGGTGGCGACGAAGCGCGCGCGCCGGTCCGGATGCGAGAAGCCGCCGTCGGCGAACAGCCGTGTCGTGCCATTGCCGTTGCCGCTGGCGCGCACCGGCCATTGCACCGGTTGCAGCGTGTCGTAGCCGTGGGCGTCCAGGCCGGCCAGGCCGCCGATGTCGAAGGCGCGCGGGACCGTGTCTTCCCTGCGGGCATGGCCGTTCTCGTTGCTTTCGTGGCTGTCGTTGCTGTCATTGCGGTATGCCGACAGCCGCGCATGCTCGTCGAAGATCTCGCGCGGCGATCCATAGTCAAAGCCGGCAAATCCCATCCGGCGTGCGACCTGGCAGACGATCCACCAGTCGGCGCGGGCCTCGCCGGGCGCGGGAAGGAAGGCGCGCTGGCGCGAGATGCGCCGCTCGGAGTTCGTCACCGTGCCGTCCTTTTCGCCCCAGCCCAGCGCCGGCAGCAGGATATGCGCGCTGTCGTTGGTATCGGTGCGGGTGACGATGTCCGACGCGATCACCAGTTCGCAGCGCTGCAGCGCGCGGCGAGCCTGGTCGGCGTCGGGCAGGCTGACCACCGGATTGGTGGCCATCACCCACACCGCCTTGATGCGGCCCTGTTCGATCGCCTCGAACAGCTCGACCGCTTTCAGCCCGGGACGATCCGCGATGGCCGGCGCATCCCAGAAGGTCTGCACCAGTTCGCGATGGCGCGGCTCGGTCAGATCCAGATGGGCGGCCAGCATGTTGGCCAGGCCACCGACCTCGCGTCCGCCCATCGCGTTCGGCTGGCCGGTCAGCGAGAACGGGCCCATGCCGGGCTTGCCGATGCGGCCGGTCAGCAGGTGGCAATTGATGATGCTGTTGACCTTGTCGGTGCCAGCCGACGATTGATTGACGCCCTGCGAGTACGCGGTAACCGTACGTGGGGTCTCGGCGAACCATTGGTAGAAGGTCAGCAGATCGGTTGGATCGACCTTGCAGGCGCGGGCGACGGCAGCCGGATCGGCCTCGCCGGCGGCGGCCTGCAACGCGGCCGCCAGCGCGTCGTCGCCATCGGTATGCGCCTGCACGAACTGCGCATCGATGGCGCCCTCGCGGTGCAGATAATGCAGCAGGCCGTTGAATAGCCAGACGTCGGTGCCCGGCCGTATCGGCAGGTGCAGGTCGGCGAGATCGCAGGTGGCGGTGCGGCGCGGGTCGATCACCACCAGCTTCATCTGCGGGCGTTCGGCCTTGGCCCTGGCCAGCCGCTGGAACAGGATCGGATGGCACCACGCGGTGTTCGAGCCGACCAGCACCACCAGATCGGCCATCTCCAGGTCCTCGTAGCAGCCGGGCACGATGTCCTCGCCGAACGCGCGCTTGTGGCCGGCCACCGCCGAGGACATGCACAGCCGCGAGTTGGTATCGATATTGGCCGTGCCGATGAAGCCCTTCATCAGCTTGTTGGCGACGTAGTAGTCCTCGGTCAGCAACTGCCCGGAAACATAGAGGGCGACCGACTCCGGACCGTGGCGCGCGATGATGTCGCGCAGGCCGGAGGCCGCGCGATCGAGCGCCTCGTCCCACGACGCGCGCCGCAGCGTGCCGTCGGCCGCGCGCAATTGCGGATGCAGCAGGCGCTCGTTCAGGTCGACGGTTTCGGCGAGCGCCGAGCCCTTGACGCACAGGCGTCCCGCGTTGGCGGGATGCGAGGGATCGCCGGCGACCTCGACGGTGCCGTCGGCGTGCCGCTGCGCGCGCACGCCGCAGCCGACGCCGCAGTAGGGGCAGGTGGTCTGCACGCTCGCCACCGGCGTGGACGGCGCCGCGGCGTCTTCCGCGGCGCCATCTTGCGTGATGGCGCCCGCGGCGATGGCGACTGGAATATCGGAGAGTTTCACACCTTGCCCCTTGCTGGCTTGCTGCTGTGCGCGATCACGCGGCTACCGCCTCGCACTGTGCCTTGCCGAACAGCAGCCGGTTGCGCATCGCGCCGATCGGCGTGCCGTTCTGGATCAGCTCGAAATACCACGGACCGTCCTGCACGTCGCCGTACAGCACGGCGCCCGCCAGCCGGCCCTGTTGCAGCACCAGGCGCTTGTAGACGCCGCGGCGCGGGTCGCGCAGCACCAGGTCCTCGCTGTCCTCGCCGCCGACGATGTCGCCGGCCGAGTACAGCTCGACGCCGCTGACCTTCAGCCGCGTGGCCGTGGCCTGCTGGACATAGCGGCGGTGTCCGGCACCGGCCAGGTGCGCGGCGCACACGCGCGCCTGATCCCAGATCGGCGCCACCAGCCCGAAGGTGGCCTGGCGGTGCTGCACGCATTCGCCGACGGCATAGATGCGCGGGTCGTAGGTCTGCAGCGTGTCGTCGACCACGATGGCGCGCTCGCAATGCAGGCCGGCGGCGCGGGCCAGCTCCGCGTTCGGACGCACGCCGGCGGCCATCACGACCAGATCGGCGGGAATCCGCGCGCCGTCGGCCAGGCGCACGCCGGTGACACGCTCGTCTCCAAGGATCTCGCTGGTATTGGCGCCGAGCAGGATGCGCAGGCCGCGCCGTTCCAGCGTGCGCTTGAGCAGCGCGGCGGCGTTGGCGTCCAGCTGGCGATCCATCAGCGCATCGCCCAGATGCAGCACGGTGACGTCCATGCCCTGGCGCAGCAGGCCGTTGGCCGCCTCCAGCCCGAGCAGCCCGCCGCCGATCACCACGGCATGGCGATGCGCGCGTGCCGCCGCCAGCATGGTCTCGACATCCTGGATGTCGCGGAACGCGATCACGCCGTCGAGCTGGTGTCCGTGGACCGGGACGATGAAGGGACGCGAGCCGGTCGCCAGCAGCAGCCGGTCGTAGCGGACCTCCTTGCCGGACTGCGAACGCACCAGCCGGCGCGCGCGATCGATCGCCACCACCGGATCGCCGGCCAGCAGCGTGATGCCATGGCGCGCATACCACTCGCGCGGATGCAGCATGATTTCGTCGACGGTCTTTTCCCCGGCCAGCACCGGCGACAGCAGGATGCGGTTGTAGTTGCCGTGCGGCTCGGCGCCGAACACGGTGATGTCGTACAGGTCGGGCGCCAGCGCCAGCAGCTCCTCGACGGTGCGCATGCCGGCCATGCCGTTGCCGACCACCACCAGGCGGGGCTTGTCGGTTCGCGTCATGCCGCCACCCATACCTTGCCGTCGTAGACGCGCGCCGGATAGGCGGGCACCGAATGCTCCGGCGCCTCCAGGCATTCGCCGGTGCGCAGGTCGAAATGCTGCTTGTAGATCGGCGAGGCCACCACCAGCCGGTCGCCGAGGTTGCCGACCAGACCACGCGACAGCACCGAAGCATCGGCGTTCGGATCGTAGTTGCCGATCGCGAAGACCTGGTTGTCCGGGCCGACGCGGAACACCGCGATCTGCTGATACCCGACCAGTGCGCAGACGCCGGTGTTCGGCACGATGTCGCGGAGCGCGCAGACGGCGGTCCACTGTTCGGAAGAAGCGTGCGTGGCAGACTGGCTCATGATGGTTTCCTCGGCTGCGTAGGGCATGGCGGCTGATGTGGCGACTGACGTGACGACAGATGTGGCGGCTGACGTGGCTGGTGTCGTTCGGCTGGCGAAAGGGTCCGGTTACGCTACCGGGTCCGCCTCGGCGATCCGATCCATGCGGACCAGCGGCACCGCCACCGGGCGCTGCGCCGGCATGCCGCCGCCAGCGCCGCGTTGCAGCTTCCGTTCCTCTGGCGTGGCCGGACGGATCTGGCCGCGCTCCTGCACGAACACGACATGCTCGTCCCCTCGCTCGCTGTTGACGAAATGGTGGAAGCGCTGGCGCGTCTGCGGATCGGTGACGGCCTTCTTCCATTCGCACTCATAGGTATCGACCACCAGTTGCATCTGCGCCTCGAGCTCGGCCGCGATGCCGAGGCTGTCGTCGACGACGACGGCCTTCAGGTAGTCGAGGCCGCCTTCGAGGTTGTCGCGCCAGACGCTGGTGCGCTGCAGTCGGTCGGCGGTGCGCACGTAGAACATCAGCACGCGGTCGATGTAGCGGACCAGCGTGTCGCGATCCAGATCGCTGGCCAGCAGCTCGGCATGGCGCGGCTTCATGCCGCCGTTGCCGCAGACGTACAGGTTCCAGCCCTTGTCGGTCGCGATCACGCCGATGTCCTTGCCCTGCGCCTCGGCGCATTCGCGCGTGCAGCCGGACACGCCGAACTTGATCTTGTGCGGCGCGCGCAGGCCCTTGTAGCGGTTCTCCAGGTCGATGGCCAGGCCCACCGAATCGCCGACGCCATAGCGGCACCAGGTCGCGCCGACGCAGGACTTCACGGTGCGCAGCGACTTGCCGTAGGCGTGGCCCGATTCGAAGCCCGCTTCGATCAGCTCTTCCCAGATCAATGGCAGCTGCTCGACGCGCGCGCCGAACAGGTCGACGCGCTGGCCGCCGGTGATCTTGGTGTAGAGCCCATATTTCTTCGCCACGCGGCCTACCGCGATCAGCCCGTCGGGCGTGACCTCGCCGCCCGGCATGCGCGGCACCACGGAATAGGTGCCGTCCTTCTGGATATTGGCCAGGAAGTAGTCGTTGGAGTCCTGCAGGCTGGCGTGCTCGGGCTTGAGCACGAATTCGTTCCAGCACGAGGCCAGGATGCTGGCGACGGTCGGCTTGCAGATGTCGCAGCCCTGGCCCTTGCCGTGCGCGGCCAGCAGCGCGTCGAAGGTGCGAAAGCCGCCGACGCGGACCAGGTGATACAGCTCCTGGCGCGAGTAGGCGAAGTGCTCGCACAGGTGGTTGTTGACCGCCAGGCCCTGCTTCTTCATCTCGGCCTTCATCAGCTGCGTGACCAGCGGCACGCAGCCGCCGCACGCGGTGCCGGCCTTGGTGCAGGACTTCAGCGCGCCGATGCTGGTGGCGCCGTCGCCGACCGCGGCGCAGATCTGGGCCTTGGAGACGTTGTTGCAGGAGCAGATCTGCGCGCCGTCGGGCAGTGCATCGACCCCGAGGCCGGGTCTGGCCTTGCCGTCGGAGGGCGGCAGGATCAGGAATTCGGGCGATTCCGGCAGCGGCATGCGGTTCAGCATCATCTGCAGCAGCGTGCCGTATTCCGCCGCATCGCCGACCAGCACGCCGCCGAGCAGATAGGTGCCGCACTCGGACACCACCAGCTTCTTGTAGACCTCCTTGCGCTCGTCGGCGAACTGGTAGACGCGCGCGCCGGGGGTGTGGCCGTGCGGGTCGCCGAGGCTCGCCACGTCCACGCCCATCAGCTTGAGCTTGGTGCTCATGTCGGCGCCGGTGAAGGCGGCCTCGTCGCCGAGCAGCTGGCTCGCGGTCACGCGGGCCATGTCGTAGCCGGGCGCGACCAGGCCGAAGATCTTGCCCTGCCACAGCGCGCATTCGCCGATCGCGAAGATGTCCGGGTCGGAGGTGCGGCACTGGTCGTCGATCACGATGCCGCCGCGCTCGCCGACCGCCAGGCCCGCCGCGCGCGCCAGTTCGTCGCGCGGACGGATGCCGGCCGAGAACACGATCATGTCGGTGTCCAGATGCGTGCCGTCGGCAAAGCGCATCCGGTGCGTACCGTCCTCGCCGTCGACGATCTCGACGGTGTTCTTGCCGGTATGCGCGGTGACGCCCAGCGCCGCGATCTTCCGCCGCAGCATCTGGCCGCCGCCGTCGTCGACCTGCACCGCCATCAGCCGCGGCGCGAACTCGACCACGTGGGCCTCCAGACCCATGTCGCGCAGCGCCTTGGCGCATTCGAGGCCAAGCAGGCCGCCGCCTACCACCACGCCGGTGCGCGAGCGGGCGCCGCACTCGCGCATCGCTTCCAGGTCCTCGATGGTGCGGTAGACGAAGCAGTCCGCGCGATCGCGGCCCGGCACCGGCGGCACGAAGGGATAGGAGCCGGTCGCCAGCACCAGCTTGTCGTAGTGCAGCGTCTCGCCGGTCGACACGGTGACCGTGCGCGCGGCGCGGTCGATCGCCGTGGCGCGCGCGTTCAGCCGCAGCGCGAAGCCGGTCTCGTCGAAAAAGCCGGGCGCGACCAGCGACAGGTCCTCGGCGCTCTTGCCCGCGAAGAACTCGGACAGGTGCACACGGTCATAGGCCGGGCGCGGCTCCTCGCACAGCACGGTGACCTGCAGGTTGGGGCCGCCTTCGTCGCGCGCCTGCGCCAGGCATTCGAGCAGTTTGTGGCCGACCATGCCGTGGCCGATGATGACGAGCTTCATGATGCGTTCCTTGTTCGTGGGCGCCTGCGTGGGCATCTGTTCTTGCGTTCCGGTCCGTTCTTGTGGGCAGTGGGGCGGGCGGGATCGGCTAGCTGGCGAGCGCGCTTTCCAGCAGCGCCTGCTCACGGGCCTTGTGCTCGGCCGAGAAGCGCACCGCCACCGCGCACAGCGCCGACAGCACGACCAGCACGCCGAGCACCATCAGCGTTTGCTGCAGGCTGCCCAGGCTCTTCATCAGCAGGCCGGCGGCCACCGCGCCGACGTTGCCGCCCGCGCCGATGATTCCGGACACGCCGCCGAGCGCCTTGCGATCGATGAAGGGCACCAGCGCATAGGTGGCGCCGCATGCCATATGGGTGAAGAGACCAAAGGCCAGCATCGCGATCACCGCCAGCGCGACCGAATTCGACTGCGAGAACCACAGCAGGCCCAGGCCCTCGCCGAGCATCAGCACGAACAGCAGCGTGGTGCGGGCGCTCAGGCCATGGGTGCGCGCGACCTTGTCCGAGGCCCAGCCGCCCAGCGCGCGGGCGAACAGCGCCAGCAAGCCGAAGCTCGCGGCGGCCAGGCCCGCGGCCTTCAGCGACAGCTCGAACTTGTCGACGAAGTACATTGCGGCGACGTTGTGGATGAAGATCTCGACGCCGAAGCAGGCGCCGTAGGTCACGAACAGCAGCCACACGCGATAGTTGGCGCTGGCGGCGACGAAGCTGGCCCAGCCGCCTTTCTTGCCGCCGTCGATGGCAATGCCCTGCGCGCGCAGTTCGGCGTAGTTGCCCTGCGGGCAGTCCTGCGTGAAGCGCCAGTACAGCGCGGCCATCAGCAGCATCGCGACGCCGGGCACCAGCAGCGCCACGCGCCAGCCCATCGCCTCGCTGACGCCGAGCATCAGCACGCCGGCCAGCAGCAGCGGCATCAGCCCTTGCGCGGCGCCGCCGCCGGCATTGCCCCAGCCGGCCGAGGCGGCGTTGGCGGTGCCGACCACGTTGGGCGCGAACATCACGGAGGTGTGGTACTGCGTGATCACGAAGCTCGCGCCGATCGCGCCGATCAGCAGCCGGAAGAACAGGAAGGCCTCGTAGGTCTGCGCCATCGCCACGCCCAGCACGGGAATCGCGCCGAGCACCAGCAGGCCGGTATAGGCCTTGCGCGGGCCATAGCGGTCGCACAGCGGACCGATGATCAGCCGCACGAGGATCGTCACCGCGACGGCGGCGATATTGATGTTGGCGACCTGGTCGGGCGTCAGGCCGAACTCGCCGCGCAGCATCGGCATCAGCGGCGCGCAGGCGAACCAGGCGAAGAAGCAGATGAAGAACGCCATCCAAGTCATATGGAAGGCGCGCATCTGTGGCGTGCGGAAGGTGAACAGCGCGATGCGGGTCGCTTTGCCTTGCGCGCTGGAATTCAGGCTTGCATCGGGGCTGGGGGTCGCTGCCATGCTTGGCTCCAAGAAAACAAAAGGCGTCCCGAGAGCCGAGGCGGGAATGCGATCGGTTCAGGGGACGCCGTTGTCCTGACGCCGGCGGTAAAAACCGCCGACGCGCTGTGTGTCTGGAGCGGGCCGCCGTTGGTCCGCTCGCGTCACAATTCAGCAAGCGGCATGCCAGGGGGTTTTGTGCTGTGGGATGCAGAAACGGCGCTGCCGCGGCGCGGCATACGCCACGCGATGCGCGCTGTTGGGGCGGGGCGGCACGACGATGGTGCGGCGCAATGCGCGGCGGCGGTGCGGCCGCCTGGTCGGCGTGGGAGGGGCCGGGGATGCTGGAGGGCCGGGTGGCGTCGGTCGCCTTCGTGACGTCGCTGGCGTGGGTCGGCTCGGACCAGGGGCAGGGCCAAAGGCCGGGTAGGGCAGGGCTACGGCCGGCCAAGGCCAGGGGCTAGGGGCTAGGGGCTAGGGCTAAGCCTAAGGCTGGGCCTAGCGCCAAGGCCAGGGCCAGGGCCAGAGGGCGGGGCCCGTCGGGCTAGCTGGCTTCGGACGGCGATGGCTGGGAGCGGGCGGCCTCGCCCGGCGCCGCATCCGCGTCCGGATAACGTGCGCGCACCACCTTCAACTGGTTCGGCGGCACCTCGTTGCCGGCCTCATCGAGCAACGCGGCGTGGACCTTGAGCCCGCTGCTGGCCGAACGCACCTCCATCAGCCCGCAGCCATCCTTCAGATGACGGTCGCCCCACTGCATCAGCCCGATCAGCACCGGCAGCAGTTCGACCGCGGCGCGTGTCGGCCGGTAGGCGAAGCGCTCCCGCTCACCGGGCTCGCGATAGCCGACCCGGCGCAGCAGGCCGGCCTCGGTCAGCGTCTTCAGCCGGGCGGACAGCACCGCCGGCGAACATTGCAGCCGTCCAAGCAGGTCGTCGAAGCGGCCGACGCCGTTCAGCACATCGCGCAGGATCAGGATCGACCACTTCTCGCCGATCAGCGAGAGCGTGCCGGCGATCGAGCAATGGCGGAGGTCTTCGTGGGTCAGTTCCATGAACGAAGCATAGCAGGCTGACTTCATTTGCAAAAGTCAGGTTTCCGCCTATACTCTGGCTACGACAAATGAAGTCAGGATGCCGCTCATGCCCGCCGTCTTGCGTGCCGCCGAAATCGCTCCCTTCCTGTTTGCCAAGCCCCTGGCGTTCGGCGACTTCCCGCAGACCTGGACCATCAAGGGAGGGCAGACCTTGACGGCCCGCGCGGTGCGGCCGGAGGACTTCGCTCGTCAGCGTGCCTTCGTCGACGGGCTGTCGCGCGAGAGCCGCTACTACCGCTTCCTGACGGGCGGGCTGGTGTCCGACGAGTTCATCGCACAGTTCGTCCGCAGCCGCTGCGCGCTGGTGCTGACCACGCGGGAGGAGGGCGATGGCGCCGAAGAACGCATCGTCGCCAATGGGGAATACGTGGCTGGGGAAGGCGGCGTGGCCGAATTGGCCCTGGTCGTGACCGACCGCTGGCAGGGGCGCGGCATCGGACGCCGGCTCGTGCAGACCCTGGTGCAGGGCGCCCGGGCTCAGCGCCTGCGCGCCTTGCGTGGCGAGGTGTTGAGCGAAAACCGCCGCATGCTGGCGATCCTGCGCGAGCACGGCTTCTCCGTGCGGCTGCATCCCGGCGACGCGTTGCTGCACGAGGCCATGCTGACGCTGGCGCCGGCCCGGCAAACCAACGAGTGGCTGCCGGAGGACTGGTTCGCGATGCGCTGAGCCGCGGCGGCGCGGCGTTCAGCCTTTGGCGCCTTCAGCGCCTTTGGTTCCTTCAGGACCTACGGCGCTTTCCGTGCCCTCGGCGAGGATCTGCCGGATCACCCGTTCGAACGCTTCGGCCGGTTGTCCGCCGGTGACCAGATAGCGCCCATTGAAGATGATCGACGGCACCGAGTGAATGCCCATGGACTGGTATTCCCTTTCCTCGGCGCGGACCTCGCCGGCATAGTCGCCGCCTTCCAGCACGCGCCGCGCCGCGGCGCCATCGAGTCCGGCCGACTGCGCCGCCTCGACCAGCACGTCATGGTCGCTCGGATCCTTGCCCTCGCCGTGATAGGCCCGCAGCAGCGCCAGCTTCAGCGGCAACTGATGGCCTTCGAGCCGCGCCCAATGCAACAGCCGATGCGCGTCGAAGGTGTTGTACACGCGCTCGCGCGGACCGAACGAAAAGCCGACATCGGCGCCGCGCTCGCGAATCATCGCCTGCGTCTCGGCGATCTGGGCCGGCGTGCGGCCGTACTTGTTGCCGAGATAATCGACGATGGCCTCGCCGTCGGGCCCCATGTCGGGGTTCAGCTCGAACGGGTGCAGCACGACCTCGGCGTCGACCTCATCCCCGAGGTGCGACAGCGCCAGCTGCAGCGAGGACAGGCCGATCGCGCACCAGGGGCAGGCGATGTCGGAGACGAAGTCGATTTTGAGGGCTGGGGGCATGGATCTTTCCGTGACACGATCTGTTTTGCAATGCGGCTGGGTCGTACGGCCACATGAATGCGCGACAGATTAACCCGAATGACTGATCTCTGCTCTGAATGCCAGGATGACTTGTCGGACCCTTGTCGCACTTACTATTACGATTGGGCCCGGATAAACCGAAGCAACGTGTACGAAGCCCGCGACTTGCCGCTTCCTTGCTTGACCGTCTTCTCCTGCAGTTCGACCAACCAGCGTTTTCCCACGATGTCCGCGGCACGGGCGCCGGCACCGCGATGTTCGTCTTCTCCATTTCGCTGGATGACATCGGCGGCAACGATCCCCTTCAGCACGGGCCCGGCCGTGGGGTGCAACTCGAACCGGCGTGCATCGGGAACGAGAAAGAGGACACCTTCCCGCTGAATAATCGTTTCGTCGATCACGGTGGCGTCCGCTCGCTCCCTGCCTCGATGCAGGCTATGGCTATCGAACGACAGCTCGCGGTCTCCTTCAACGAGTCGCAGCGTGGCGCCGTTGTCGTCAAGGACACGGAGAAAATCCCTGATCGCAAAGAGCGTCCTGTCGTCGAGGGTCTCTGCCGCTTCTTCGAATGCTGTCGGATTCTCGGCCGCGATGTTGGCCAACAGGTTGCTCACGTCTTCCAGGGTTTGCTGGAGGGACGCAACGATCGGTTCGCTGGCCTCGCCATTCTCTTGCAGGACAAATCCAAAGGAACCCCGCACAACATCGGTGACCAGCATCGTGGAGATGTCCCGACGCGGCACCGGTCCACGCGTCGCCAGCGGGCCCAGCGCCTGGCTGGCCATACGCTTGGTGACCAGTTCCTGATAATGGCTGATGGCGTCGGCAGCAAAGTCGGCTCGGATTCCCCGGGATCCCACTACGGGTGTTCCGCCAAAGAAGACCGCAACTTCGGCGTTGGAAGGCAAATCGGACTCCATGCGCGCGAGCCGTTCCGCCACGTCTGCCCGGCGATGCGTCAGTTGCAGCCAGCCTAGCGGGTCCTCTTTCTCCGTGCGTCGGGCGAGCAGTGCATCGAGGGTCGATAGTTCTGCCTGCAGGCTGTCAAGTTCCAGCTTTCTCATCAGAGCCCCCTGTTTCCAGCACGGCAAGCGCGGCGGCATCGTTGTCGACAAGGCCAACTTGCAGCATGCCCTTCCAATGATATGAATTCCGCTGGTGGGAAAAGAGCCCGAACCAGTAACGCGTGTCATCGACCAGCAGGGACCCTGGGCTCTGAAGGTCCATCAGGAATGCCTCACAGTGATATCGCGCCTTTACCGTTGCCGGTATCAGCAAATCGAGATGCTCTTGCTGGAAGACGTTCCACTCTGCGTTGTCGCGCGCTTCCTTCGGCCGCTCCACGAAGGTGACGACGTCAATGTCGCCGGGCGGACGCATGCGGGCGCTTTCGACGTCTTCGACGAAGCTGCCATCGAGCCATTGAAATCCTTGTGTCAAGCCAATGTCCCTCAGTGCCTTCCGATATGCCAGCAGGCCACGGAAGATGGTTTTTCGCGCTGGCGATTTCGCGAATCTCCGGGCCACATCTTCGATGCCGACCTGATAGGGGGACATGGAGCCGCGGCGTGCTGGTGAGTCGCCTACGAAAGGGGGTAACACGCCCGATGGCGTAAAAGCCGGAATCACAGTGTCGATCTCCGTCATGTGTGATTCCGAATGCTGCCCGGATGACGGATCCGCAACTTGCGACTAACTGAGCCGTCGATCGATTTAGGTATGTCGGAGCGGCTTATGAGATTCTTCTGACGCCGGTTGAGCCGACTTGGACGACGTCGTTCAAATTACTAGACGACCGGTCTAATTCTGCTATCATCCCACCCCATGGCAACCACCACTACCACTGACGTCCGCCAGCACATCCTCGACACGGCCAAGCCGATCATGCTCCGCAAGGGCTTCTCGGCGGTGGGGCTGAACGAGATCCTGCAGGCGGCGGGGGTGCCGAAGGGGTCGTTCTATCACTATTTCGGCTCCAAGGAAGCGTTCGGCGAGGCGCTGCTCGAATCGTATTTCGCCGACTATCTGGCCCACCTCGAACAGATGCTGGTGCGCGGGCAGGGCGATCACGGACAGCGGCTGATGCGTTACTGGACCGAGTGGCAGCACGCGCAGGGTACCGAGGATCCCGAGGGCAAGTGCCTGGCGGTCAAGCTCGGCGCCGAGGTTTGCGACCTGTCGCAGGCGATGCGCGGCGCGCTGGAGCGCGGCACCGGGCAGATCGTCCAGCGGCTGGCGGCATGCATCGAGGCAGGGTTGCGCGACGGTTCGCTGCGGGAGATCGACGACCCGCATGGGCTGGCGACGACGCTGTACCAGCTGTGGCTCGGCGCCACGCTGTTGGGGAAGTTTCGGCAGGACGGCAAGCCGTTCGCGCTGGCGATGGCCGCGACGCGGCAATTGCTGAAGCTGTCGTAGAAGAGCAGGGCCGGCGGACAACCCGCCGGTGGCGACGCGGCAATGAGGCGTCGCTTTTTTTGGCTTCGTTACTAGACGACCGGTCTAATTCCGGCGTTTCCGTTTCGGTTATCTCCGTTTCAGTCACCTCCATTTCACCGAATCGACCGACAAGGATTCGCATCATGAAACTGCTGATCGTATTGACCTCGCACGACCGCCTCGGCGACACCGGCCAGAAGACCGGCTTCTGGCTGGAGGAACTGGCGGCGCCGTACTACGTGTTCCGCGACCAGGGCGTCGATATCACGCTGGCCTCGCCGCAGGGCGGGCAGCCGCCGCTGGACCCGAAGAGCAGCGACCCGGCTTCCCAGACCGACGCCACCCGGCGCTTCGAGGCCGATGCGGAGGCGCGCGCCGCGCTGGCGTCGACGCGCAAGCTGGCCGAGGTGTCGATCGACGATTTCGACGCCGTGTTCTATCCCGGCGGCCACGGCCCGCTGTGGGACCTCGCCCAAGACCGGCATTCGATCGCGCTGATCGAACGGGCCATCGCCGCCGGCAAGCCGGTCGCGGCGGTGTGCCACGCGCCCGGAGTACTGCGCCACGTCAAGGGACCGGACGGCAAGCCGCTGGTCCAGGGCAAGGCGGTGACGGGCTTCTCCAATACCGAGGAAGCGGCGGTCGGCCTGACCGACGTGGTGCCGTTCCTGGTCGAGGACGTACTCAAGGCCAATGGCGGCCGCTATGAAAAGGCCGCGGACTGGCAGCCGTACGCCGTCACCGACGGGCTGCTGATCACCGGCCAGAACCCGGCTTCGTCCGAGCCGGTCGCGCACGCGCTGCTCGGCGCGCTGGCGGCACAAGGCCGCTGAGGGCACTTCGTGCCAGACGCCTCTTGCTCAAGTTCGCTCCTGTTTTGATCTCACTGAAGGAAAACAATAGATGTCCGCGCTGTTCCAACCGTTCCAACTGAAAGATGTCACGCTGCGCAACCGTATCGCGGTGCCGCCGATGTGCCAGTACGTCGCCGAGGACGGCGTCATCAACGACTGGCACAAGGTCCATCTGGCCGGCATCGCGCGCGGCGGCGCGGGTCTGGTGATCGCGGAGGCGACGGCCGTCTCGCCCGAAGGCCGGATTACGCCGGGATGCGCCGGCCTGTGGAACGACAGGCAGGCCGAGGCATTCGCTCCCGTGGTGAGCGCCATCAAGGCCGCCGGCGCGGTGCCCGGCATCCAGATCGGCCACGCGGGGCGCAAGGCCAGCGCGAACCGGCCGTGGGAAGGCGACGACCATATTCCCGAAGGCGATCCGCGCGGCTGGCAGACCATCGCGCCTTCCGCCATCGCGTTCGGTGCCGGGCTGCCCAAGGTGCCCCGTGCGATGACGCTCGACGATATCGCCCGCGTGCGCGCCGATTTCGTCGCCGCCGCAGAGCGGGCGCGCGACCTCGGCTTCGAATGGCTGGAGTTGCATTTCGCGCATGGCTATCTGGCGCAGAGCTTCTTCTCGCCGCACTCCAACCAGCGCGACGATGCCTACGGCGGGTCGGCCGAGAATCGCGGCCGCTTCCTGGTCGAGACGCTGGCGGCGGTGCGCAAGGTCTGGCCGGAGCGCCTGCCGCTGACCACGCGTTTCGGCGTGATCGAATACGACGGCCGCGACGAGGAAACGCTGAGCGAAGCCATCGCGCTGACGCAGCGGCTCAAGCAGGAAGGGCTGGACATGCTGAGTGTCAGCGTCGGCTTTTCGACGCCGGAGGCGAATATCCCGTGGGGTCCGGCGTTCCTCGCGCCGGTGGCCGAGCGGGTGCGTCGCGAGACCGGCCTGCCGGTGGCATCGGCCTGGGGCATCGATACGCCGCAGCTCGCCGAACGCGTCGTCGCCCAGCAGCAGCTGGACCTCGTGATGGTTGGGCGTGCCCATCTGGCCGATCCGCATTGGCCGTATCACGCGGCCAAGGTGCTCGGCGTCGAGCGCGCCGCGTGGACGCTGCCCGCGCCCTACGCCCACTGGCTCGAGCGCTACAAGGTCGCCTGAGCGCGACGAGGGTCCCGCTGCGGCGGGGCCCTGAGCGCGCCCTACGCGCATGGCTCGAGCGCTACAAGGTCGCCTGAGCGTGACTGCGGCCGCGCGACGGCGGGGCCTTCAGCGCCTTCACGCGGCCGAGCCGGTGCCCCGCGCCTCCGCCTTGGCCGGGCGGCGCGCACCGGCCGTCGCGGTGCAGCCGATCGACGCGACGATGATGCAGCCGATCGCCAGCCACTGCGTGGCGCTCAGCTGCTCGTGCAGCATGACGAGCCCCGCCAGCGCCCCCATCGCCGGCTCCATGCTGAGCAGGATGCCGAAGGTCCGCCGCGGCAGCCGCTTGAGCGCGACCATCTCCAGCGAGTAGGGAATCGCGCTGGACAGCACGCCTACGGCCAGCCCGCCCAGCAGCAGCGCCGGGCTGAACAGCGCCGTGCCCGCATGGGCGAAACCGAACGGAAACACCACCAGCGATGCCATCAGCAAGCCCAGCGAGGTCGCCTGGCCGCCGTGGGCATTGCCCGCGCGTTGGCCGAAGATGATATAGAGCGCCCAGCCGACCCCGGCCGCGAGCGCATAGCCGATGCCGACCGGATCCAGATTGCCGGCATGTTCGCGCAACGGCAGCAGCAACAGCAATCCGATCACCGCAAAGGCGATCCAGAGGAAATCGATCGCACGCCGCGACGAGGCGATCGCCACGGCCAGCGGGCCCGTGAATTCGATCGCAATCGCCAACCCGAGCGGCACCGTCCGCAGCGACATGTAGAACATCAGATTGGTCGCACCCAACGCCGCGCCGTACAGCGCGATGGCACGCGCATCGGCCCCCTTCAGCGGCCACCGCCACGGCCGCCACGCAATCAGCAGGATCAGCGCGGAAAACCCGACGCGAAGCGCGGTGGTGCCCTGCGCGCCGACCGCATCGAACAGGCTCTTGGCAAACGACGTGCCGATGCACAGCGAGGCCATCGAACCCATCAGGGCAAGCACGGCGAGCAGGGTGGAACGGTCTTGGGAAGCGGGAGAGGACACGGTTTCTTGTTTTGTGGTCCGACGGGCGGGCCGATCGGGCTCTCGCCGCAACCATACCGGCGCGGCGGTGGATGAGGCGCAAGTGTAGTGGAAGGCGTGGGTATGGGACAGCCAGCAAAGCCGATTGGACCGAACCGGCGCTTACTGCGCCTCCGCACTCCCTGCCGGTCCTGCCTGCGTTGCCCCGTTCTGTTCGACCTGCTTCGCCTTGCGCATCCCTCGCAGATTCAGCGCGGCCAGCGCGAACTGCAGCACCACCAGCGCATAGGCGCTGGTGTGCAGGCCCCAGACGACCCACAGCACATTGCTGAGCAGGAAGACCCAGAAGCCGACCTTGCGGCGCGTGGCGATGCGCGAACCGATCAGCCAGGTGGCCGCGACGGTGATGGCCATCGCCGGCCATTGCAGCATGTCGATCCAGTCCATCGCCTCTCCTGGTTGCGTGTCGGCCCATGCAGGCCGAACGCCGCCAGCATAGGCCGGAGCGCCTACCGCGGGACACCGGCGTCGGGCCGCATCGGCTGTCAGCCGATTCCGACACCGGCGCCGCGGCCCGCAGCCCTCAGCTCGCGAAGGTGACGTAGCCCTCGGGCGAGATCGGCCAGGCCGGGTTGTAGGCCACCTCCCACAGGTGTCCGTCCGGATCGGCGAAATAGCCCGAATAGCCGCCCCACGGCAAGGCGCGCGCCGCCGATACCAGTTCGGCGCCGCTGGCCACGGCCTGCGCCATCAGGCGGTCCACTTCCTCGGGCGATTCGACGTTGTGGCCCAGCGCCGAGCCGCGTGCGCCGGGGCTCGACGGCCCATGGATTTCCGCCTCGAAGGAGGTCTTGTTCCATAGCCCGACGATGAAGCCGTTGAACTGGAAGAACGCGATGTCGCCGTTGTCGAATACCGGCGACCAGCCCAGCCCACCGCAATAGAAGGCCTTGGCGCGGTCGAGATCGGCGACGGGGAGGGTAACGACGGAGATGCTTTGCTTCATGATGGCCTCGCTGAAAAGGCTGCACGGCATGCCGATGGGGCAGCCGACACAGCGTCGAACGAAAAGGCTTCGCGCCGAGACCGGGGATGGACAGCAAGTCGACGTGTCGACGTGGACGCACGCGGCCCTGCCCACCGGATCTGCGGGCGAAGGTCGCGGGTCGGCAGGCGCCGACAGAACCCCTGATTCGGGGCGGGCGGACTAACCGATACCGCCGCTGTCTTTTTCGACGCCGCGATTATCCCGCACGACGTCGGCACCCGCAAATTCCGCTTGCCTTCCCATGGAATGGCTAGAATGGCGCGCGGAATGGCACGCAATCAGCCCGGCTTTACATTTGCCAACCCCCCGCCTTAAATGTTCCGCACCAGCGCCCTCCGCCGATCCCGCCTTCTACCCTCATCCTCCCAGGTCCCAGACCCGATCGATCCGGGCACGCACACCACGTGATGGCCATCACCCGGCCACCGCGCGGCCCCAGGCCGGACAGCCTGTCGAGGGCGCTGCGTCAAAAGCAAGACGAGGTGCGCCATGACCAGTGTGACCAGGGAAACCATCGACCAATGGAAGTCGGGTATGCGGGGAGCGGTGTTGCAGGCAGACGATCCCGGCTATGAGGAAGCGAGAAAGGTGTGGAATGCCACGGTGGATTGCCGGCCGGGCGCGATCGCCCGTTGCGCCGGCGCCGCCGACGTCATCAGCGCGATCCGCTTTGCCAGGCAGAACGGCATGCGCGCGGCGGTGCGAGGCGGCGGCCACAACATCGCCGGCACGGCGGTCTGCGACGAAGGACTGGTGCTCGACATGTCGACCATGCGGTCCGTGGTGGTCGATCCGCAGGCGCGGGTGGCCTGGGTCGATCCAGGCGCGACGCTCGCCGATTTCGATCATGAGGCGCAGGCCTTCGGGCTGGCGACGCCGCTGGGCATCAACTCGACCACGGGCGTCGCGGGGCTGACGCTCGGCGGCGGCTTCGGCTGGATCAGCCGCAAGTACGGCACCACGGTGGACAATTTGCTGGGCGCGCACATCGTCACGGCGGACGGCAAGTTCCGCCGCGTCGATGCCGACAACGATCCCGATCTTTTCTGGGCCATCCGCGGCGGCGGCGGCAATTTCGGCGTGGTCACGCAGTTCGAGTTCGAGATGCATCCGGTCGGCCCCGAAATCTACGGCGGCCTGGTGGTGTATCCGTTCGAACAGGCGGCGCAGGTGTTCCCGCGCTATCGTGACTTCATCGAGGCCGCGCCCGACGAACTGACGGTATGGGCGGTGTTCCGGCTGGCGCCGCCGCTGCCTTTCCTGCCGGCCGAGGTGCACGGCAAACCGGTGATGGTGCTGGCCAGCTGCTATATCGGCCCGTCGGCCGATGGGGCGGACGCGGTCGCGCCGCTGCGCGAATTCGGCCAGCCCTATGGCGAGCACCTGGGCGCGATGCCCTATACCGCGTGGCAGAAGGCCTTCGATCCGCTGCTGACGCCGGGCGCGCGCAACTACTGGAAGTCGCACAATTTCGCGCGGCTGGACGACGGCATGCTGGCGGTGCTGAACGATGGCCTGGCGACGCTGCCGTCGCCGGAATGCGAGATCTTCATCGGCGCGCTCGGTGGGCATGTTGGCCGCGTGCCGGTGGACGCCACGGCCTATGCGCATCGCGATGCCAACTTCGTGATGAACATCCACGGCCGCTGGCAGCAGCCCGCCGACGACCAGCGCTGCATCCAGTGGACGCGCGGCCTGTTCGACGCGCTGACGCCGTTCGCATTGGGCAGCGTCTACGTGAACTTCCTCACGCAGGACGAGACCACGCGGGTGGATGCGGCCTATGGCAGCAACTATGCGCGGCTGGCGCAGATCAAGCGCGAATACGATCCGGACAATCTGTTCCGCGGCAATCAGAACATCCGGCCGGCGCAATAAGGCAACCACGCAACCACGCAACCACGCAACCACGCAACCACGCAAC